>JAUIJQ010000562.1 GCA_030431165.1 Rhodothermia bacterium
AAGATCGCGCCGCTGCGCCCGGCTCAGCACTCATAGCCGCAGCGACCAGCGGATTGGTCATGGCCGCGGCATTTTGGCTGCTTGCGAGTCCGCTCGCCGAGTGGCTGCTGAACGATGGCAGTCGCGTCGGTACCATTCGGTGGTATGGCGGATACGTGCTCTTCCAATCGATCGTGGCGGTCCCGTATGCATTTATTCGACTGCGCGAACGTGCCGTACTGTTTGTCGTTGCGCGGTTGTCGGAGATTGCCGTTCTCATCATCGGCGTGTTCGTCTTTCTCGCCCGCATGCGCCTTGGTCTCGAAGGTATCGTCTATGCTTTCGTCTTGTCCTCGGGCGTCGCCGCACTGTTGCTCATCGTCGGGATGGCGAGTCAAGCGCGTATCCGGTTTTCGGGACCGCTTGTTCGGCGCATGCTCAGATACGGCGCTCCGCTAGCCATCGGAAGCCTCGCGTTGCCGGTACTGCATGCGGGGGACCGATACATTCTTGACGCGTTTCGCGGATCTGAAACGGTTGCGTTGTACTACTGGGGCTCGCGACTGAGCGGACTGCTGAACATGCTCTTTGTTCAGAGCGTGTCGATGGCCCTGGTAGTGGTCGGCGTAAAGGTGCTCGCCGGTCCCGAACACGACGTATCACTTCACAGACGCACATTCCGACACTTTACCGTCTGGGCGGGCTGGGGGGTGCTGGTGTTGTCGCTCTTCGCGCACGAGATCACAACGGTCCTGACCGACGATCCTCGTTATCCGCTCGCAGCGCCTCTTGTATTGCCGCTCAGCCTCGGGTACCTGTTCTACGGACACTACGTTGTCTTTTCAAACACGCTCCTGGTGTCCGGTCGGACGCACGTAATCGGGGCGAACGTCTTTATCGCGGCTGTCTTCAATATCGTCCTGAACTTGATCCTGATTCCGCGCTTCGGGATGTGGGGAGCGGCCGCCGCCACCGTTGTGTCGTACCTGCTTCTCGCGCTGCTCACCGCCGCGTATGCGCGACGAGATTACCCGGTCAATTATACCTGGCGTGGTGCGGCCTTTGTAATCGCCCTCGTTGTTGCGCTGTATGTGGCGGGGTCAGCCGTCGGCGAGGGGACCGTGCTGTCTTTTGGGATCAGGGTGCTGATCGGGCTGGCGTATCTGCCACTCGTTGTGCTGTTGCGGGTGTACAAGACCCAGGAAATCCGCGAGGCGCTGACCCGGATCAGGGCGGCGGTTGGGCAACGGCCTCGGCCGTAACGCGGGCCACATTTTGTTGACAATCAGTTGATCAGGCTTCTATATTCGACGATCAGCGTGGCGCGACTTGCATGCGTAGAAATCACGCAACGCCACCAGCATCGGCCGCATCCGGCCAAACCACCAAGCCAATGGCAGACGACTACGGCATCGCGCTCGGCATGATCGAAACGAAAGGTCTCGTTGGAGCGATAGAAGCCGCCGACGCAATGGTCAAGGCCGCTCGCGTTCAGCTTGTTGGCAAAGAGAAAATTGGAGGGGGCTACGTTACCGTGTTTGTTCGCGGTGACGTCGGCGCCGTAAAAGCGGCGACGGATGCCGGCGCAGCAGCCGCTGATCGCGTTGGCGAGCTGGTATCAGTACATGTCATCCCGCGGCCCCACGCCGACGTCGAAGCCATCCTCAGTAGTTAAGTGCCCGGTGGCGCTGACGACGTATGGCACAGTTTGAAGGCCCGGCGCTCGGGATGGTTGAGACCCGTGGTCTCGTGGGCGCAGTTGAAGCGGCAGATGCCATGGCGAAAGCCGCCCATGTCCAGATGCTCGGTTTTGAACGGGCCGACGCGGGACTGGTCACAGTTCGCGTTGGCGGCGAAACCGCTGCGGTCCAGGCAGCCGTTGATGCCGGTTCTGAAGCCGCCGCTCGTATTGGAGAGCTGGTGGCGCGACACGTGATACCAAGCCCCGACGCGTCTCTCCTCAAGTTTCTCGACGCGGCTGATGTTTCGACGACCGACCCTGCTGAGATGACCGTGCGTCAACTGCGGGCCAGGGCAAGAGACATTCCGGACTTTCCGATACAGGGTCGTGCAATTGCCTCAGCGACTAAAGCTGAACTACTTGATGCCTTCCGCGCACTCGAGTAGGGCGATACAGCGCGGAACGTAACGCTGGAGGAGGGAGGAAACATGTCCGACATCGAAAACACCCCAGTCCCCGTCGGGTCGGACAGGCTGGACTACGATGATGATGTTGGCACATCGACTCGAGGCAACGGCTGGGTCGTCTTTGCATGTGTTCTGTTGTCGGCTCTCCTGTGGCTTGCCTTCTCGTTGCGGCGACCAACAACGGTGTCGCTGAGTTTGCCAACGCGCCTCGTCAATCTGCCCGCTAATGAGTCGCTCCTTGAGGCGCCGCCCGACACCGTTGAGTACGTTGTCTCTGGAGAGGCAATCGCTGTCCTTCCCGTGTATTACAATCGACCGGTGGTCGAAATTGACGCGGCGATGGACGACATCGACTTCGAACTCGGCGGCGCGGCATTTCCCGTTGA
>JAUIJQ010000563.1 GCA_030431165.1 Rhodothermia bacterium
TCGAGACCAAACGCCTGGAGTTTCGTAAGGAGCGATTCATCGGCGTTTTGATGGGTCCAGCGGGCCTGAACCATACCTACATCCGGATCTTCAAATGTGGGGACCATGCGGAGCAGGAAGTCGGGGGCCGGAATAAAATCAGCATCGAAGATCGCAATCAGGTCACCTCGTGCAGAGGCCATGCCGTGCTGCAGCGCCCCGGCCTTGTATCCCTCGCGCTGCGCCCGCCGAACGTGCGTAATCGAGACGCCCCGGCCCTGCCAGTAGGCGACGCGCGCGCTCACGATTTCTGTTGTGTGGTCTGTAGAATCGTCGAGCACCTGGATGTCGAGCAGGCCCTCCGGATACTCGAGCGCCGCGCATACATCAACCAGCCTGTCCGCAACGAGCGCCTCGTTGAACATGGGAAGCTGCACCGTGACGTTCGGCCAGGATCGGTCTGCTGTGGGTGCCTCGTCTGGATCAGGTACGGGCCCCGGAATCAGGCGATCGTGACGAGCAAATCCGATTGCAAGCACGAACAGGTTCAGCCCGAACAGCAGGAGCGCGAACAAACCGATCGCGTACAGGATCGCGATGAGTAGCGACCACATCTGCGTTACCAGTTCGAGGTCGCCGCGGTGAATATGTCGTCTGCGATCTTTTCGAGCGCGGCAATCGCCGCTTCGTTCTCACCGCTCAGGCCGAGCTCAGGGTCAGACGGGTCGTACTCTTCAAATGCCGTGAACGAGCGGCTAAGCAAGTCGGTGTCATTTGTCTGGTCGCGATACGTAACAGTTGCCGCAAGCGTGACACGGTTCAGCGTTGCACGCTCGTCGCCGCCAACCGAAGCGGGCACGTTTGCATACCGGTCAATGCGCACACGCAAGAGGGCATCCGCGTCGGTTTCGGTTGTCTCCAGGCGCAGGCGCGTCTGACGAACGAACCGCTGGAGCAACATCTCGGTGAATTGCTCGTCCAGGGCGGTCAGTGCGTTTACGCTATTGTCCTCGACCAGCGGAATGGCGATGGTCTGTAGATGGTCGGGAATTGTGGCGCCGGAAAAACTGTAAACACCACACGCCGAGACAAGAACTGCTGTACCTATCAGCCCCGCAACGGAGGCTGCAACCAGTGTCGACGTGGCACGCGGAGTCTGCATCAATCCATTTCCCGGCCAACAGACGCGGAGCGTTCGTCCGCATCTTCTTCATCCTCGATCTCCCGGATCTTCCGGTACAGCGTGCGCTCGCTTATTCCCAGCGCACGCGCGGTTTGACGTCGATTCCCGTCGAACCTTCTCAGCGCTTCGACGATCAACTCACGTTCTGCGTCTTCGAGGGTGGGTAGCGGCTCAATGGTCGTCGGACCGGGCGGCAGTGTCGGCGTTTCCCGTGGTGGCCGCGTGCCGCTCACGTCGAAACCGCTACCGCGTGGTCCGTTGCCGGCGCTTGTGCCACTGCCACCACCACTACCACTGCCACTACCATTGCCATTAAGGTCATCGGCAATCTCGTACGGCGCGTCTTCGAAAGCGGCCTCCTGCTCTTCGACGTCGTCGTAGTAGAAGTACTCCGTATCCTCCGGGGCCGGACGCGGAGGTACTCCTGACTGGCCATGCATCATCTGCTGCTTCAGCTCGCGGATTTCCATCCGCAGCTCAAGCAGCGCACGATAGATCAGCTCCCGCTCGCGGCTCGACGTTGGCTCCGAAGATGCGTCACTCGCAATCGGCATCAGCTCTCCGCCACCGGATGACGCGGTCACACCGCGCAGGTACGGCCGGATGTCGGCGTCAGATATCGACGTTCCGCGATGCAATACGACCACCCGCTCAGCAACATTACGCAACTCGCGCACGTTGCCCGGCCAGCGGTACTGCAGGAGCAGATCCCTTGCGGCCGGCTCCAGCCGGAGTCCTGCGTTATTGTATTCCTGCGAGAGCTCGAAGAGGAACTGCTCGAACAGCGGAAGAATGTCGTCTTTGCGCTGTCGCAGCGGCGGTATTTCGATGACAACGGTTGCCAGACGGTAATACAGATCTTCCCGGAACCGGGCGTTGCGCACTTCAACTGAAAGATTCTTGTTGGTTGCCGCGACAACGCGTGCGTCCGATTTCAACGTAACCGAAGAGCCGACGCGGGAGAACTCGCCCGATTCGAGCACGCGCAGCAGGCGAACCTGCGCCTGCAACGGCATCTCTCCAATCTCGTCGAGAAAGATCGTTCCCCGGTCCGCTTCTTCGAAGTAACCGGCGCGGCGATCTGTTGCGCCGGTGTACGCGCCCTTTTCTGCACCAAACAACTCCGACTCGATCAGGCCTTCCGGGATCGCGCCGCAATTGACGACGACAAGCCGGTTGTGCTTGCGTGCGCTGAGCTCGTGAATGGTGCGGGCAATTACTTCTTTGCCTACCCCGCTTTCGCCCTGGATGAGCACGTTTGCATCGGTTCGGGCAACCAGCCGAACCTGATCGATGACGTGCCTGATAGCCGCCGATCGCCCTACGATGCCAAACCGTTCCTGAATGG
>JAUIJQ010000564.1 GCA_030431165.1 Rhodothermia bacterium
CGCGTCGTGATCGTGATGGCTGTGGTTGTTGCGGGAATCCTCGGAATTTATCCGCCGGGATTTGTAAGTCAGGTTGTTGCGTTTGCGTTTGGTCTCGCGGCGGCAAGTTTCTTCCCTGCCATTGTACTTGGCATTTTCTCGCGGCGTGTGGGTACGGTGCCTGCCATGATCGGCATGATCGCCGGTATCGTGTTCACGGCATCGTACATCCTGGGGAGCGTGTACATGGGTATGCCCGCCTGGTGTTTCGGCATCGGGCCTCAGGGCATCGGGGTTGTTGGCATGTTGCTCAACTTCGCCTTGACGTTGGGTTTAACGCCGTTCTTCCCGCGTCCGTCGGAGCCCGTGCAGCAGATGATATTGAGCATCCGGGAGCCCGAGGGTGCGGGTCCGGCTGTCGAAATCGAAGACGCGCCGACGCACTGAGCCGTCGGAGTACCACGATCGGCAGCATATCCAGCCGCGTGAAACGGCGCGGGCACCGTGGACGTCCTGTCACGGTTGCAACAGCGTGTCAGACACGATACATTCTCGAACGCACCGACGTTCGCGCGTGATGAGGCGCGTCAGTGAAGGAGGGCTATTGGTAGCATCGTGGTGCGTTTCAACTTGAACTGCGCCCCGTGTAGGCAGTCCGGGACGTCCTAACGAACCTCCCGGTCCCATGAAACACCGTCTACCCGTAGTCGCCGTTGCGGCTCTGATCTTCTTTGTAACGCCAGGATGCCTTGGGGTATACGAGATCTGTGAGAACGTAAACTTTGGCCTCGCTCCGACAATTCCCGTAGGCGTTGACCGCGACACCAACGCCATCATGGTCGGATTTGAGGGTGGCTGCCCGCCGATCCCCGGCATCGTCTGTATTTCTCCGGCACTCGAAGTGGGACGCGGATCGGAGACGTACTCCTACAGCGGCGAGTTCTTGAAACAGAACATCATTGTTGACGAGTCGGTCGACTACACCGTTGTCACCGCCCGCGTACACGGCCGATACCCGTTCCCGATCGGCGAAGAAGGAGACTTTGCAATCTCGCCGATTGTCGGCCCGCGGTTCTACCGCTGGATGCAGGATGACTGTGACTTCGAAGGCTGCGACGAGAACCTGTTTGTGCTCGACGTCGGCGCCGGTGCCCAGTACAAGAACTTTGGCCTGGACTTCTTCACCGGACTCAACGGACCCAACTTCAGCGCGCGCCTGAAGTACACGTTCTAAGAACGAGCTATTTCTCGGGCCGCGGGAATCCGATCACCGCACGACGATCTCGTCGATGAACATCCACGCGGGCTCCCCCGCGCCGGCGTGCCATGGCGGGCAGACACCAACTGACTCCGCCTGCAGCCTGACGTAGCGTGCCCGCTGCGCTTCGACCTCGATCTGTACCCTGTCAATGGACCTGGGATCCGTTTCGGTCGCAGCCGCAGGTTGCGTGGTGCCCGCGTTCATCCACGTTTGGCCGTCAACCGATAGCGAAACGCGCACCGCGTTGGGCGGAAAGATCCATGCACCGATCTGGCGGACAAAGCGCGTCTCAACTTCGGCAACGGACTGCTCGTTACGAAGGTCCAGAACCACATCCAGATCCGCACCTCTGATGGCACGCCAGCACCCGTCTCTGAAGTTCGACGTACACTGCAATCCGTCGACAAGACCGCCGGGATCGCCGGCGGCATAGTCCGTACTCAAAGGCTGAGCAAGCGCTACCGCTGCGCCTACAGCAACATGGCTGACCTGTTGCGGGGACTCGGGTGGCGCTATGCCCCAGTCCTCCCGTGACAGATCAAGCGGATCAAACGCCGCGACGCTCTCCGCGATGAGTAGTGCTCGCATGCGTTCCAGTTGATCACCCGACATGGGATCGTTGGCGAGATTGGTCAGCTCATGCGGATCATCATTCAGGTTAAACAACTGTTCGCGATGGACGCCGTCCACCAAATACGAGATCAGTTTCCAGTTGTCGGCTGAGCGCACGCCACGCTGGATGTTCTTGTACGCGTAGAACACGGCATCGCGAACACCGGCCTCAGGCTCATGAAGCACTTCGGTGAGGCTCTTGCCCGTGACCGTCTCGGGGGCGTCGAGCCCCAGCATGTCAACTAGCGTCGGATAAAGATCGTAGAGATACACAAGCGCGTCCCGCTGCACCCCACGCTCAACGCCGGGCCCGCGAATCACCAACGGCACGCGCATGCTGTGATCGTACAGGTTCTGTTTGCCGAGCAGGCCATGGTTGCCAACTGCGAGTCCATTGTCACCGGCAAACACGATAATGGTATTCTCAAGGTCTCCAGTCTCTTCCAGCGTCGCCAGGGGCCGTCCGGCGCGCAGCACGCGTTCGTCGAAGCGCTCCAGCGCGTGGGCCCGGACCCGGAGCAGGTGCCGGAATTCCTCAAGGGCGTCGCCGCCGTTGTCCCAGAGGTTGCCGTCCGGGTGCACCGTTCCGGGGCTGCGCGCGTCCTGGTCGGCGACGAAGAGGTACCCGTCGGCGAAGGTCTTTTCCAGGA
>JAUIJQ010000565.1 GCA_030431165.1 Rhodothermia bacterium
TCGGCGCACACAAGAACTCGATCAAGATCATCGGGGAAGAGACGGACGCATACGCGCAGGGCTACTTCGTTTACGACTCGAAGAAATCCGGCGCTCGAACGATCTCGCACCTGCGATTTGGACCCGAGCCGATTCACAGCACTTACCTCATTCAGAAGGCTGACTTCGTTGCTGTGCACCAGTTCGGATTCCTGACGCGCTATGACACGCTCGCTCTTGCCGACAAGGGGGCGACGTTCCTGCTGAACTCGCCGCTGCCGCCCGAACAGGCCTGGAACGGACTCCCCGAGATCGTCCAGCAACAGATCATTGACAAGCAGCTTCGATTCTACGTCATCGATGCGTACCGCGTCGCACGCGACAATCAACTTGGCGGACGCATCAACACGATCATGCAGACGTGCTTCTTCGCGCTGAGCGGGGTACTCCCGCGTGACGAGGCTATCGAAAAGATCAAAGGCGCTATCAAGAAGACGTACGGAAAGCGCGGTGAAGCGGTTGTCCTGATGAACAACGCCGCCGTGGATGCCGCGCTGTCGCATTTGCACGAGGTCGATGTGCCCAATACCGTGGCCGGCGATGTCGCGATGCGGCCACCCGTGTCAGCCCTGGCGCCAGACTTCGTGCAGGATGTCACGGCCACAATGATCGCGGGCCACGGCGACCGTTTGCCCGTAAGCAAACTCCCGGTTGACGGCACCTACCCAACGGGAACGTCACAGTGGGAAAAGAGAGGCCTTGCACTCGACATACCCGTCTGGGAACCGGATATCTGCATTCAGTGCGGCAAGTGTGTTGTCGTTTGTCCACACGCAGTCATCCGCGCGAAGGTCGCCGATGCAACCGCATTTTCGGATGCACCCCAAGGATTCAAGACGGCAACCCCCGCGTGGCGCGAGCTGAAGGACAAACAGTACACGCTTCAGGTGTCGCCCGAGGATTGCACGGGTTGCAAACTCTGTGTTGAGGTCTGCCCGGCGAAGGACAAGTCACAGGTTTCACGCAAGGCGTTGAACATGGCAACCGCACAACCACTCATGGATGCGGCGCGGTCACACTGGGACTTCTTCACAACGCTGCCGGATGTTGACCGATCTGGCGTCAAACCGACAAACGGCGAGAGCGGCCGGCCATCGGTCGAAGGCCTCAGCTTCACGCGCCCGAAAGACATCCAGCTACTGCGTCCGCTGTTTGAGTTTTCCGGGGCCTGCTCCGGGTGCGGCGAGACGCCATACCTCAGCCTGCTGACACGTCTGTTCGGGGACAGGGCACTCGTGGCAAACGCAACGGGCTGCTCGAGCATCTACGGCGGCAACCTGCCTACGACGCCCTGGTGCACCGACGACGACGGACGCGGACCCGCATGGAGCAACTCGCTCTTCGAGGACAACGCCGAGTTCGGGCTGGGCATGCGCCTTGCGCTCGACCAGCAGAGACAACAGGCGAGAGAATTTGTTGAGCAGCTTCGCACGGAGATTGGTGACGAGCTTGCAGGCGCGCTGCTTGACGCAACGCAGCAGTCGGAGAAAGAGATCGCAGCGCAACGTGCGCGGGTCGAAAGGTTGAAGGAGAAGCTGGCAACCGTTGAAGACAGCCGCGCTGTGTCGCTCGCGAGCCTTGCTGACAAGCTTGTCGAAAAGAGTGTCTGGATCGTCGGCGGCGACGGCTGGGCCTACGACATCGGCTATGGCGGACTCGATCACGTGTTGGCATCCGGCCGAAACGTGAACGTGCTCGTCCTGGACACCGAGGTGTATTCGAACACCGGTGGACAGTCATCCAAGGCCACGTCGCTGGGCGCTGTTGCGAAGTTCGCAGCCGGTGGGAAGGACACGCCGAAGAAAGATCTCGGCATGATCGCCATGAGCTACGGGTACGTCTACGTGGCGCAGGTGGCGATGGGCGCAAACGACGTGCAGACGATCAAGGCTTTCCAGGAAGCAGAAGCGTACGATGGGCCGTCGTTGATCATCGCCTACAGCCACTGTATTGCGCACGGAATCGACATGGCCCGCGGACTTGATCAGCAGGATCTGGCGGTCAAGAGTGGCCACTGGCCGCTGTTCCGATTTGATCCCCGACGCGGCGACGAAGGCGAAAATCCGCTGCAGCTCGACTCGAAGAAGCCGTCGGTGCGCTTCAGGGACTATGCTTACAACGAGAACCGGTACCGGATGCTGCAGCGCACTCGTCCGGAAGCGGCTGAGCGTTTTGTGAAGCAGGCGCAGGTACTGGTAAACGAGCGCTGGCAGCGATACCAGGAATTGGCTCAGCGACCCGGACCGGGCGGTGGCGGTAACGATGGCGGCGACCATCCAGGCGGAAACGGAAGCACTGTCGGTCACGCTGGATCCGGCAAGCTGCCGCCAGGCGCAAAGCTGCCGCCGGGCGCAAAGCCTCCATCGAGCGCCAAACTGCCGCCGGGCATGAAGCCCGCAGGTCCGCCCGCGGGAGGCCCGGCCCACGCGGCTCCCGCGCCGAACGATCCGTAACAGAACGGG
>JAUIJQ010000028.1 GCA_030431165.1 Rhodothermia bacterium
CCGCCCGCGGGCAACCCCATGGGGGATGGGTTCAACTACGCCGAGGCGTTCGCCAAGCTCGACCTCGAAGCAGTAAAACAAGATCTATACAGGTTGATGACAGACTCGCAGCCCTGGTGGCCTGCCGACTATGGCCACTACGGCGGTCTGTTTATTCGGATGGCCTGGCACAGCGCCGGTACCTACCGCACCGGCGACGGCCGTGGTGGTGCGGGCTCAGGCAGCCAGCGCTTTGCCCCACTCAATAGCTGGCCCGACAACGGAAACCTCGACAAGGCACGCCGACTCCTGTGGCCGATCAAGCAGAAGTACGGCAACAGCCTCTCCTGGGCCGACCTGATGGTGCTTGCAGGCAACTGCGCCCTCGAGTCGATGGGCTTCAAGACCTTCGGCTTTGCCGGTGGCCGCGAAGACATCTGGGAGCCCGAACAGGACATCTACTGGGGCTCAGAAGCCGAGTGGCTGGGAGACAAGCGCTACTCCGGCGATCGCGACCTGGAGAACCCGCTCGCGGCCGTACAGATGGGCTTGATTTACGTTAACCCTGAGGGCCCCAATGGTACGCCCGACCCCGTCGCGTCGGGCCGTGACATCCGCGAGACCTTCAAGCGGATGGCAATGGATGACTACGAAACCGTCGCCCTCGTGGCCGGCGGTCACACCTTCGGCAAGATGCATGGCGCCGGGCCCGACTCGGCTGTTGGTCGCGAACCCGAAGGGGCTCCGATCGAGGCGCAGGGATTGGGTTGGCTTAGTACGCACGGAAGCGGTATGGGTCACGACGCGATCACCAGCGGACTCGAAGGCGCATGGACACCTACGCCGACGAAGTGGGACATGTCATACTTCGACGTGCTGTTCAAGTATGAGTGGGAGCTCACGAAGAGTCCGTACGGTGCAAATCAGTGGCATGCCAAAGATCTGCAGGAAGCCGACATGGCGCCAGACGCCGAAGACGTTGCTGTGAAGGTTCCGATTGTGATGTCTACAGCAGACATGGCGCTCCGGATGGATCCCATTTACGAGCCGATCTCGCGGCACTTCATGGAGAACCCGGATGAGTTTGCCGACGCATTCGCGCGCGCATGGTTCAAGCTGACGCACCGAGACATGGGTCCGCGGTCGCGGTACCTCGGCCCGGAAGTGCCTGACGAGGTTCTGATCTGGCAGGATCCCGTACCCGAAGTAGATCACGATCTTGTCGATGACGCGGATGTCGCCGACCTGAAGGATCGGATTCTCGCTTCTGGCCTTTCGGTCTCCGAGCTTGTTGCGACGGCCTGGGCGTCGGCGTCCACCTTCCGTGGATCAGACAAGCGCGGTGGCGCCAACGGAGCACGCGTACGGCTTGCACCACAGAAAGACTGGGAAGTCAACGAACCGGCTCAGCTTCAGAAAGTGCTCGAGACGCTCGAAGGCATTCAATCAGCGTTTAACGGGGCGCAATCCGGCAACAAGCGCGTTTCGATTGCTGACCTCATCGTACTCGGTGGTGCCGCGGCGATCGAACAGGCTGCAGAAGCCGCGGGTGTGGACGTGACGGTACCGTTTGCACCGGGCCGCACCGACGCCACGGCCGAGCAGACCGACGTCGAAGCGTTCGAGTACCTCGAACCTATCGCTGATGGCTTCCGCAACTACGCCAAGGACAAGTACAGCGTGTCGGCCGAAGAGCTGCTCGTTGACCGCGCGCAGCTCTTGACGCTGACCGCACCCGAGATGGCGGTCCTGGTCGGCGGGATGCGCGCGCTCGATGCCAACGTCAACGGATCAAAGCACGGCGTACTGACGAATCGACCGGGCGTCCTTACGAACGACTTCTTCGTGAACCTCATGGATATGGGTGTCGCGTGGAAACCGACATCCGAAGACGCTGATGTATTCGAGGGTCGTGATCGGGCTACCGGCAACGTAAAGTGGACCGGTACCCGCGTTGATCTTGTCTTCGGCTCTAACTCGATACTGCGGGCACTGGCTGAGGTCTACGCCCAGGACGACGCGAAGGAGAAATTCGTGCGCGACTTCGTGACGGCCTGGAACAAGGTCATGAACGCAGATCGATTCGAACTCGCGTAGCCGTTCGAATCGAGCAAGCAGCAGGAGTTCAACAGGGAACCCCGCGACCCGAAAGGATCGCGGGGTTCTTTTTGTCGTTACACTGTGGTGATCTACGTTCCGGTTATTGGATACACATCGCACATAAAGCGACCAATCAAGGGGAGCCACCATGGATGTCCACCACCACCATGACGATGAATCTGCACCCGAACCGCGCATCAGGCACCGGCGCCAGGCGCTGCCGCGACCGATACCGACCGAATCCGTACAGATGCCGGCGTTTTATCTCGAGGAGTCCTGCAACTGCCTCTCCCTGCGACGCAGTCTTGGTCACCAGATGACGAACGACGGAGCACGCCGACTCGGCCAGTGGAACCATTCGTTCAGCGATCAACCCATCCGGCTTTTTCTGACCCGTGACCTTCTGTACCGGATGCTGAGCTGAACGGCGCCAACCTCGCCGAAGTGGGTATGCTTTTTGGTCAGGCGTAAGAGTTAGCCGAGGCCCACCTGCCCAACGACCCGATGTTCGTGCGAAGATCCCTGTTTGCGTCAGCGCTAGTCTCTGTCCTGCTTGTCGGAATCTCTACCGACGCGCACGCGCAGTACGAGCGGCCCACCCTGCCCATTGCACGCCTTGAACTGGGTGCGGGGATGAGCCCGTTCGGGGTTGGAAACGGCCTCAGCCTGAGAACGGCAATTGCTGTGTTTCCGGCACGTGTTGGTGTTTTGGCGCGATTTACGTCACACACAAGTGCATCAGGCGTGCGCGGCGACCTGCTCAAGTTGAAGTCGCCACAGGAACACGTGGTCGACCGCGCGATCATGGTTGCCGGACGCGTAGACATGGACGTCGATGCGATTTTCACGGTCGCGCTCGGCGCTGGTCAGTTGTGGGGTGAGCGGCTCAACGACAACAACTCCGGCTTTGTATCGCTTGAGCGCCGGATTGGCCTCGCGACGGAAATTGGTGCCTACATGCCGACCAAACACTCCGGGTTGGGTACGGTCATCATGGCTACGGCCACACCACACGACTTCGTTGTCGGATTTGTACTGACCTTCTACGTAGGCATTTGACCGCCTTTGCGTCAAATGTGAAGTACTCAAGATTACTGAACTTAAGGACGATACTCTACGTTCTCAGCCTTAGTAGTACCAGAGCTTTGAGAACCGCAATGAACAGCACGTCCGCACGCTTTTTCGTCGGTGCGCTAATCCTCGGCCTCGCAATCACTGGTTGCAACGCCGTTTCGTCAACCGACGACGCACACGTCAGCGTACGAATTACCGACCTCCCCTTTCCGTTCGACGATGCTGACTCGGCAAACGTCATAATCGAACGCGTCGAACTCGTCGGCGGCCCGGACTCCAACACCGTCGTCGTCCTGCTCGACTCGCTGATCGGCTTTAACCTGCTTGACTTTCGCAACGGCGTTTCCGCTGATCTTGCTGAAGCCAACGTTCCTGTTAACGACTACGCGCAGCTCCGCGTAATCGTATCAGAGGACGCCAGCGTCGTGCTCAGTGACGGCCGCGTATTCCCGCTGAAGGTGCCGAGTGGCTCGCAGACCGGGATTAAACTCAATCTTACCCCACTGAACCTCGAAGAAGGGTCAGAAGCCGACATACTCGTCGACTTCAACGTGGAGGAGTCGTTTGTCGTACAGGGCAACCCCTCCACACCAGCCGGCATCAACGGGTTCATCTTCAAACCAGTGCTGAAAGTTGATTCTGTCTACGTCGACGGCGCGTCCGTGGCGCAGGAGTAGCGCAGAAGCACAGCGGTAGTAGTGCGTTGGTAGTGCGATCGTAACACCGTGCCGGTGCAACCGGTTGGGCTGAAACCGCCCGGCCTTTTGCGCGACACTTGACCGACCAAACGCACCCAGTTGTCATCGCCCCGGCAGACCTCGTTTGCCGGGGCGATTTCTGTATACTGCCCATCAAGATCCGAGTGCACTTACCATCGGGACAACATGGGCGTCAGGCGATTAATCCGAAGAACCATCGACGCTTTCACGTTGATGTGGTACCGCGCAAGCGGCCCCCCCAGGATCCTCCGCCATCGCTCTGATCTCAATGCGCGCATCCTTCGCTACTTCGGAGCCACCGTCGGGTCAGACGTGCTCCTCCTTCCGCCTATCGTCATGCACCGCACCGGTGTACCCGATTACGGAAACCTCAATATATCCGATAACTGCCTTCTGAACGGCAACAACTTTATCGACGTCAGCGCACCGCTTACCCTCGAACGCGGCGCGAGCATTGGTCCCGGCACCACGATCATGACTCACAACGGTTACAACTCAAACGAATTCCTGTCCGACAGGCTGCCCCATACCGTCGGATTCAAGGGGGTTGTTGTTCGGGAAGGAGCCTGCATCAAAGCACACGTACTGGTCGTGATGGGTGTCGAGATCGGACGCGAGGCGGTCGTAGCCGGCGGATCGGTGGTAAACGCGGATGTTCCGGCGCGACACCTCGTAGCCGGCGTACCCGCACGGGTCGTAACCGAGATCGCGTAAGCGTCTTCGCCGAATAATTCATGCGCGAACCGGATACCCTGCCCACACTTATCGAACGCGTTGCGAAGCGCACACCGCACCGTCCGGCCATCATCGCTGAAGACGGCACGGCGCTCTCGTTTTCCGGCTTCCATCAGGGCATTCTGACCACCGTTGCTGAACTCAATGCGCTTGGAATCGGGCGCAACGACCCCGTGGCCGTCGTCCTGCCCAACGGACCGACAATGGCCTTTGCGTTCTTTGCGATTGCTTCGGGTGCAACGTGCGCGCCGTTGAACCCTCGCTACCAGGAGGCTGAATACTCGTTCTTCCTCAGTGACCTCAATGCACGCGCGCTGATCACTATTCCCGGAACGAGCCCGCCGGCAGAGCGCGTCGCAGAACAGCTCGGCATTCCAGTGCTCGCCGCACAACCAACCGCTCCTGACCTACCGGGGCTTTTTGCACTGGCTGATGTTTCCGGCCGCGCGGCCTCCCTTCGTGACGAACCGCCGCAAACAGGCATCGCCGAATTGGATGATGTGGCTCTCGTGCTCCACACATCGGGGACCACGTCACGCCCGAAGATTGTACCGCTTCGGCATCGAAACCTGGTTGCCTCAGCGGCCAACATACGATCGACACTTGCGCTTACCGAAGCCGATCGCTGTTTGAATGTCATGCCGCTGTTCCACATTCATGGCTTGATGGCGGCACTTACGGCATCACTTTCTTCAGGCGCAAGCGTCGTGTGCACGGGCGGCTTCAACGCCCCGACATTCTTCGACCTGCTGCGTCGGCACGAGCCTACGTGGTACACTGCGGTCCCCACGATGCACCAGGCCGTGCTTCGTCGCGCGGCCCTGGCGGGGATAACTGAAGTGCCTTCGCTGCGTTTTGTTCGGTCGTCATCGTCCTCCCTGCCACCGCAGGTAATGCAATCGTTGGAAGCGCTGTTCGACGCACCCGTCGTTGAGGCCTACGGCATGACCGAGGCGTCACACCAGATGACGAGCAATCCGCTGCCGCCCGCTGTGAGGAAGCCTGGCTCGGTCGGATTACCCGCTGGTCCCGAAGTGGCCATCATGGCCGAAGACGAAAACCTGTTGCTGGAACGTGGCCAAACAGGCGAGATCGTAATCCGCGGAAAAAATGTGACGAATGGCTATGCGAACAATCCGGATGCAAACGCTTCTGCTTTTTGCGACGGCTGGTTCAGGACCGGCGACCAGGGATATGCGGATGCTGACGGATACATTCACATCACGGGGCGCCTGAAAGAAATCATAAACCGCGGGGGCGAAAAGATATCGCCGCGAGAAATCGACGAGGCGTTGCTTGACCACCCCGACGTGGTCCAGGCGCTCAGCTTTGCTGTTCCTGATCCGACACTCGGCGAAGACATCGGTGCCGCGATTGTACTCGGCGACAACAACACCCCGACCGGACAGGACATCCGGCGCTTCGCCAGTTCGAGGCTGGCGGACTTCAAAGTTCCCCGCCACATCGTCTTCCTGAAAGAAATACCCAAAGGTCCAACCGGCAAGCTGCAACGCATTGGCCTTGCAGAGAAGCTCGGTATAGACGCATCAGCGGCTTCAGCTACCGGCAGATCGGCCGACGCTCATAGCACAGAAACGCTGACAGCCACAGAGTCCGCCGTCTCAGGAATCTGGAGTGACATTCTCAACCTCGAAGGCTTCAGCATCGACGAAGCGTTCACCGAACTAGGCGGTGATTCGATTCTTGCAACGCGACTGGCGATGACAATCCGTAAAGAGCTGCTCGTTGAATTCCCGCTGGTGGAGTTCTTCGAAGCGCCAACGATTCGAACTCAGGCAGGCCTTATCGACAAGTGGCGCGAGGAGGCGAGCTAGGCAGCGCATGAAGATCGCCTTCCTCAATCAGCCCTTCGACCGCCTCGTCCAGCCGGTCAAGAGTTCCATATCGATCTGGACGACCCGCGTTGCGCCGTATCTGGCGAAGAATCACGAGGTCGTTGTGTATGGTCGTCGCAGCCGGCTACAGAAGCACATCGACAAAGACAATCAGGTTGAGTTCAAGTTGCTGGGCACCCTTCCGTACGGCGTGACGCGGCACCTGTCGCGGTTGCTTAATGGTCGGGCGCTTTTCGGGTTGCCGGTGTACGCGTCAATGGCGACCTACCTGGATTATGCCCTGGCTGCTGCTCTGGATATCAGGCGACGCGGCATTGACGTGGTGCACATTCACAACTTCACGCAGTTTGTGCCGGTCATCCGCCGATTTAACCCGCGCGTCAAGATCGTGCTGCACATGAATTGCGAGTGGCTCTCGCAGCTTCCACGCGAAGTGATGGGTCGTCGCATTGCGCAGTGCGACCTTGTTCTTGGGTCAAGCAACTACATATCCGGGCTGGTGCGCGACCGCTTTCCAGCGTATGCCGATCGTTGCGCAACCAGCTACAACGGTGTCGATACCGACCACTTTGCGCCCGGGCCCGAGCGGCGTGTATCAGGCGCGGAATCAGACGGCACGACGACAGATGATTTCGCAGCAGATGGCGCACCCAAGCGCGACGACGCCATCAAGGTGTTGTTTGTAGGTCGGATTTCCCCTGAAAAAGGTGTTCACGATCTAATCGAAGGATTTACGCTGGCCGCAAGGAAGGACCCGCGTCTGACGTTGGACATCGTCGGCCCTGTGGTCTCGTTACCAATCGAATACATCGTTGGGGCCTCGTCCGACGCTGACATCAAAGCGCTGGCCCGGTTCTACGATGGCCGGTACGAAGATCACCTGCACGCGCTGATTCCGGCGGATTTGTCCGACCGCATTCATTTTCGTGGTGCGACGACAAACGTCAGGATGGTTGAGCACTATCGGGCGGCTGATATTGTCGCAAATCCGTCATACAGTGAGTCGTTCGGGATGTCCCTGGCCGAGGGCATGTCGTGTGGGGTCCCGGTCGTCGCAACGCGTGTCGGGGGCATGGTCGAGATCGTCGGAGATGGATCGGTCGGGATTCTTGTTGACCGCGGCGACATCAACGCAATGGGTGATGCGCTGATTACACTCGCGGCTGACGACGCGCGGCGCGCGCGGATGGGCAGCGCCGGTCGCACACGATCGGTTTCGCTGTACTCCTGGGATGTAATCGCCCGGAAGCTCGAGGAAGAGTACGCAGCACTATGAACGCTCAAACGTCGTCGTCTTCGGGGCGTGCCGGTCGATTCTTGCAGCGTATCCTCAACACGGTTTCGACGCCAACCGAGGAAGACCTCAGGACCTCCGCGCTTGTTTTTGCGCCGCACCCAGACGACGAGACCCTGGGATGCGGCGGGACGATTCTGCGCAAGCGGGACGTGGGCGCAGACGTTGGCATTGTCTTCATGACAGACGGGCGCACGTCGCACCGCAGACTGATTTCAGAAGACCGCCTCGTGGCCATGCGTGCGCAGGAAGCGATTGCGGCTTCCAGGGTGCTCGGGGTAGACGAGCGGCGCGTGACGCTGCTGGACTTCGCCGACGGACAGTTGGACCGGCACCGGGATGAGGCGCAGCGTCGTATTGTTACACTCCTTCGCGAACAGAGTCCGCGAGAGATTTACATACCGTGCCGTGAGGAGCCACCGCGTGATCACTGGGTAACGCGGGAAATCGTCCTTGCCGCAGCGAGGGAGGTTGGCGCGCCGACAACGGTGCTCGAGTACCCGGTCTGGTTCTGGTATCACTGGCCCTGGGTATCGGTGATGGCGAGCGCCGCGAATCAGCGCCGCACAATCCTGAAGAACTCATTGCGCGAGCGTTTCGGGTTGCGGTTCCGACGCGTGTTCAACTACGCTGTTTCAGTCGACACGATGCTGGAGCGCAAACGATCAGCGCTTGAGCAACACGCTACACAGATGTCGCAGATTGACGGCAACGAGAACTGGCTGACACTGGAAGACGTGTGTGATGGCGAGTGGCTGGCATGCTTCTTCCAGGGAGTCGAGCTGTTCCGCAGATACGACTTGGAGGGGGCGGAGCAATCCGGTTCTGCCTGATCAGGTTAGATTGTACGTGTCGCGAGCTAGCTCGTACGAAAGTGCACGAATCACACGCAGCGCCTCGTGCATGTCGACCTGGTGCCGTGCCACAAGCCGACCGAGATAATTCGCATCGACTCGACGACTCAGATCATGTCGTGCCGGGATTGACAGAAAGGCTCGCGTGTCATCGTTAAAGCCTGCCGTGTTATAGAATCCTGCTGTCTCGGTAGTATGCTGACGGTAACGCATGATTCCCTCGACACTGTCGTGGAACCACCACGGCGGGCCGAGCTTCATGGCCGGATAGTGTCCCGCGAGCGGCGCAAGCTCACGCGAGTAGGTGCTCTCATCCAGGGTGAAGACGACCAGCGTGAAACGTGGATTGTTGCCGTATCTGTTCAACAAGTGACGCAGGTTTCGCGTGTACTCTGTTGCAACCGGTATGTCGCCGCCGCAGTCCGGGCCAAATCGCTCTTCAACGACATCATTGTGGTCGCGCAATGAACCGGGATGAATCTGCATGACAAGACCATCCTCGATGCTCATCCTTGCCATCTCCATCAACATGTGCGCCTCAAACCGGGCTTGGTCGTCCTGGTCGGCCTCACCGTGGATCCCGCGTCGGAAAAGCAACTCGACCTCGCCGGACTCAAGCCGCTCCGTATATGGCGTAACTGTCGCGTGATCAGTCGATGTCGCACCGTGCGACTTGAAGAACTCGCGCCGCAGCTCAAGGGCACGTGCAAAGTCTCTGAAGTGAACAATGTCCGTGTCGGCAACTTCGGCAAGGAGCTGCACAGCATCTCGCCACGTCGGATGCGCAATCTTAAAAAGCGCATCGGGTCGAAAACACGGAATGACCCGACCGTCCCAATCCGAATCGCGAATCGCACGGTGATGTTCAAGTGAATCGGTGGCCGCATCCGTCGTCGTTAACACTTCGACATTGAATCGGTCGAAGAGTGCACGCGGCCTGAAGTCGTCGGCGTCCAGTCGAGCAGCAATCTCCTGGTAGACGCGGCCGGCAGACTCAGTGTTCAGTTGTTCACGAACCCCGAGTACCTCGCAGAAGACATAGTCCATCCATGCCCGAGTTGGAGTACCAACAAACAGGTGGTAGTGATCAGCGAAGAGCTGCCATATTCGCCGTGGATCGGACTCAACTTCTGCACCGTCTCGCGTCGGGATACCGAGACGCTCGAGCGGAATACCCTGCGAGTACAACATCCTGAGCACGTAGTGATCAGGATGAATAAGTAGCGCTGTCGGCTCCTGAAAGTGATCGTCATGCGCGAGCAGCGACGGGGAAACGTGCCCGTGTGGACAAACGAGTGGTAGTGACCGGACGCTTTCGTACAATTCACGCGCGATCCCTCGTACCGTCGGGTCCGAGTCAAAGAAACGGTCGGGGTTGAGTTGCAATGACCTACTCACAAACGTGCTGCGTCAACTGGGTTGGAATCCAAGACACAAGGTACGCGCGCACGTGGCCGCGCGCGAACACCGTCGTCCGTCATCGGACAGACCACGGGCAGCGTGTGGGCATTATGAGCCCCATCGGCGCTTCCGCTGGCCCGGGCACCGTTGTTGTATTGTTGGAAGCCGTTGGCCCAGGTCCGCAGAAAATGAACACGCTGAACTTCAAGACCGCCCTGCGCTCGTTGCGCCGCGGTGGCACAACCACCGCGATCAACATCAGCGGACTCGCAATCGGCATCGCCGCCTGCCTGCTCATCCTCCTCTACGTGGAGAATGAACTGCGGTACGACCACCACCACGAACACGCGGACAGCGTTTTCCGGATCACCGAAGAAGAGCTTGACGAAGCAGGTGATCCCGGCATTCATCGCGTGCTGATTGACCCGCCCGTGGCGCACGTTCTATCCGACAACATCCCGGAGGTCGTCGCGGCGGCGCGCCTTACACCTGTTGGTCCGGCGCTGAGTAACGGCGACTCATACGTTGACTCGGGCCACTGCTACTGGGCGGACCCTACGATCTTCGACATCTTCAGCCTGCCGCTGGTAGCGGGCGACGCGCCCTCAGCGCTTGTTGAGCCGTTCTCGCTGGTTCTGAGTCGGGACAAGGCGATGGCGCTATTTGGCGACGCGGATCCGCTTGGCCAGGCGGTGCTGGTGAACAACACGGAATCGTTCACCGTCACGGGTGTGTTTGACGAACTCCCGGGCAGCACGCACCTCCCCATTGACGTGCTGGGCTCGATGGCGACGATGTCGCAGTGGTTCGGCGATTTGAGCTGGGGCAGCCCGAATTACGCCACCTATGTACGCCTGGCCGACGATGCTGACCCGTCGGTCGTTGCGGCAAAAATCAACCCGATCGTTGGAGCCCATCGGCCGCCTGAACGGGCATCCGCCAGCCGGTTCTTCCTTCAGCCATTGACGGATATCCATCTGCGGTCCCACCTCGTTGGCGAACTCGCGCCCAACGCGGATATCCGGTACATCTATCTCTTTGCCTGCGTCGCCGGATTCATACTGCTGATTGCCTGTATCAACTTCACGAATCTCGCCACGGCTCGTGCTTCGCGGCGCGCGCGCGAAGTCGGCATGCGCAAGACGTTGGGCGCAAACCGGTCGTCGTTAATCCGACAGTTTCTGGGCGAGTCAACCGTGGTTGCGCTTGTGGCAACGGCAACAGCGGTTCTACTTGTCGAGCTGAGCCTCCCGGCGTTTAACGGATTTACTGGCAAGTCGTTGAGTCTGCTGTCATCGAGCCCTGCACAACGCGCTCTGGTGCTGATCGCATTCGGATGCCTTGTCGGCTTCGTGGCAGGCAGTTATCCGGCGTTTGTTCTTTCAGCATTCCGGCCCGCGACTGTACTCAAGGGGAGCGTCGGATCGAGAGCCGGTGGTGCCCGCCTTCGAGCCGCGCTGGTTGTGACCCAGTTCACCATCGCCATTGCGCTGCTCATCGGTACGCTGGTCGTGCAGCGCCAGTTGTCATTTATGCAGCATCGCGATCTGGGGTACAACCAGGAGCATGTGCTTGTCACCCCAACCGTCTGGGACCTGCGCGAAGACTTTGATCCCCTTCGTAATGAGCTGCTGCGTCATCCCGACATCATTAACGTTGCGCAGTCCAACCCCATCCCGTCGGGGCGCCTGTCGTTCTCCATCGACGTTGAAGCACACGAACTGACGGCGCAGGAAGCCGGCGATCAGCACGCACGCGCCGCAACGGCGTATCCGGTATTTGTTGACGACCAGTTTTTCCCGACATACGAAATTGACCTCGTCGCCGGACGGAATTTTTCGGATGAGCGCGCCAGCGATACAGACACCGGATTCATACTAAACGGCGCCGCCGTGGAGGCGCTCGGCTGGGCAGATGCCCGGGACGCGATCAACAAGCCGCTGCGGGCCGGCGGATGGCGCGGTACTGTTATTGGCGTCGTGGAGGACTTTCACCTTGAGTCACTCCACCAGCGCATAGCGCCGATGGTTTTCTACATGGACGCCCGCAACTTCCGGATGGTGTCAGCCCGACTGCGTGCCGGCGCAGACATTCCCGCGGTAGTTGCGTTCATGGAACGTCATTGGCAGCGCTACGAACCCAATGCGCCGCTGTCGTACAGCTTTCTCGACGAACGGTTTGAAGCAGTCTACGCGACCGAACGCAGGTTGGGCCAGATCATTGGCTTGTTCGCGTTGCTTGCGATTGCCGTTACGGCCCTGGGTGTTTTTGGGATGGCAGCGTTTACCGTGGAGCGGCGGCGCAAAGAGATCAGTATTCGCAAGGTGCTTGGTGCCTCGGCGTCCGGAATCGTCGTTCTGTTTTCCCGCGACTATGCCAAACTTGTGGTCGTCGGACTCGCAATCGGCGGCTTCATTGCACTCGTCGGACTGCGGCGCTGGCTTGACGCGTTTGCCTATCACACCAGCGTCGCCTGGTGGGTCTTTCCGGCCGCCGGATTTGCGGCGCTCACCGTTGCGCTGATTACGGTTGGGGTTCAGGCCGGCCGCGCCGCCCGTCTCGATCCGGTTAAGAATCTGCGGTACGAGTGACACCTCAGAACGTCACCTCAGAATGTCCACGCAACGCCAAACGCGGGGACAATACCGAACCAGTAAAGGTTGTCCTCAAACGGAACGTAGTTGCCCTCGCTGTCGAGCGAGAAGTTGTCGTCATCGTCGCGCGTGTCGAGGTCGAATTTCCTCAGGTTCTGGTGATTGTACACGTTGATCACGTGCAGGAAGGCGGTGATCTCACCGTGCTTGACGTTGAAGCGACGGTTCACGCGCACATCGGCCCGGTGGAATGCCGGATAGGGCGTTGCGTTGAACTCGCCCTCAATTGGAAAGAAGTGGTAGTCCCCGTTTTCGAGTGTCAGGTAGTCATACGTGTAATCCGTTCGCGGCCAGCCACGGTAGTACTGAAAGGAGAAGTTGAACGTCCAGCGATCGGTCGGCCGGTAGTTGACATCAGCGTAGACGGTGTGGCGCTGATCGTTCAGCCTCGGAATCCATCCGGTGCGCTTTTCGAGCGGGCCATCAAAAACGATTTCACGAACGTTGTCTTCGGCGCGGGCGAGGGCGTAGCTGAACCACCACGACCACTTACCTCCAACGTCGCGCTTCAGAAACAACTCGATTCCCTGAGCGCGTGCGCCGTCTAGTACGATCTCGGCGTTGTCGTTCCGTTGCTCGGGGAAGATCTCCTGATGGTCACGGAGGTTCGTGAAATAAGAACCCATACGTGACATGTCTTTGTCGTAGGCCTCAAGTCGCACGTTGACTCCAGACGCTGTTCGGTGCTCGAGTCCAACGACAATGTGGCGTGCCTTCTGAGACTTGCTGAACTCGCGTTGACCGTTGTTCACGTCAAGCGAGGTGGCAAACTGTGGCTGGTAGTAGTTCCCAACCGCCGCTCTCAAGTGCGTCCGGTCTGACAACGCGAGCGCACCG
>JAUIJQ010000566.1 GCA_030431165.1 Rhodothermia bacterium
CTGGTACAACGCGAATCGCTGACTGACCGCGATTTCGGCACCGACAGCGCTTGAAACGCCAAGTCCCGCCTTTTCGCCTCCATAGGAACGTGAGGCGCCAACCTGCACGTACGGAGAGAATCGACCACCGAAGAAGTAGGATCGCAGACCGATGGCAGTTGAGTGACGCCGATCGGTAAAGCCGAGGGCCGGGTAGGCGCCCGTGCTGTGCTTTACACCGACGTTGAGCCATCGATTGAAGCGGTAGAAAGCTTCGAACTCGTAGGTGGCGTCAAATGCCGGAGTGCCCGGAGGAGCGGGGCCAACGTCGCCCGTGTACGATGAGGCGCCGACCTTGACGCCGATCTGCAGCGCGCGGTTCTGGCGATACTGGCCGTTGGATTCAGCGACGATCGCAAGTGCCAGGAC
Source organism: Rhodothermia bacterium (assembly GCA_030431165.1). Lineage (GTDB taxonomy): Bacteria > Bacteroidota > Rhodothermia > Rhodothermales > JABDKH01 > JANQRN01. Next base: position 409 of record JAUIJQ010000566.1, read on the forward strand.
GACAGCAAGGAGAAACTTTGGGGTGCTCTTCATGGGCTGGAACTCGTTGTGCCCGTCGCGCAACTGCCCCCGGGTGGCCCCCGGGTTCGCGATCGGAGAGTTCCTTCAGATATCGGCTGAATCAGCCCGGATTAAAGGCTACGCGCCGGCACCAATTCGTTCAACCCAACTCAAAAACGACGACGTAAATGCCGCCAGGCGACGCTCCAGTGCTTCATCCCGTGTGCCGTCCGCGCTCAGCCGCGTTTTGGCCTCGTAGACCATAAGCCATGGCCTCACCATGGTGTATGCACCCAGGACCGCAAGTGTCTGGCGGACATCAGCCTGCGCTCGTCGCGTGCCAAACCGCCCGGGCGATGCACCCATGATGCCTACGGGCTTGCCTTCCAGGGCGCGCGGCTTGTCTCCCCTCGCGAGCCAATCGAGCGTGTTCTTCAAGACACCGGATGTCCCGTGACTGTACTCAGGCGTCGCGATAAGCACGCCGTCGGCCTCCCGGACCGCCGATCGAAGCGCGACCACCGCGTCTGGTTCGCCCTGCTCTTCAACGTCAGCGTTGTAGAGCGGGATATCAAACAGATCGATCGACTCGAAGCGGGCCTCCCGCGAAACGCGCTCACCAACAATTTCCAGCAGGATGCGATTGAGGGAGCGGTCTCGCAAGCTACCGGCAAATCCGACAATCCGTACCGGGTTCATCGTATCGTATTCTCGTGAGCTTTTACGAAGCGCTGCGTTGCACAGAAACACCGCTGACCTGTTCCCGGCGCGCTTGATTGCGGTATCTTGACATGCAATGCAACCAGCCCCGCTCAAACAAGTCATCGGCACCGAGCACCAAGAACCTCAGCCATCGGAGCTTTCCTGGGAAGGAGAGCTTGCCCGGAAATCCGTGCATCTACTTACGGTCGGCGTGCCGCTGGCCATGTTGTGGGCTGGACCCAGGACCTCGACTATCGGACTCGCCACGGTGGCAGCGGTTGCCGTACTCGCCGACATCGTTCGTTCGCGCGTGCCGGCCGTCGAGTCACTGATTGAACGACTCTTCGGATCGATGCTGCGCTGGCGCGAGCGTCCCGGCTCTGAGCAATCCGTGCTTCTGAATTCGGCGACACTGCTGATGGTGAGCGCGGCGGTTGCAACGTTATTGTTCGGGTACAAGAACGCTGCGTTTGGCCTGATCATTTTCCTCGTCGCCGACGCCGCCGCTGGACTTATCGGACGCCGTTTGGGACGGCGAACGTGGGCAGGCGGCAGGGCAACTATACTCGGATCTGCGGCGTTTATGACGTTTGGTATACTTGTCACATTCGCCATTCCGGAGATGGGAACAGCGGAGCGATTTGCCGTCGTAGCCGTCAGTGGCCTCGTAGAGGCGATCAGCCCCGTCGATGACAACTTTACGGTGCCCCTCGTGGCATCTGGAATCCTCTTCCTGCTGTAACGCCTATGGGCATCAAGCCCACATTTACCGAAACAGCTATCCGTCGTTTCGCCGGATTGGAGCCGTTCCCGTTGCCGACGGTGATTCCGGTCAGGTATCCGGTTGTGATGATGCACGGCTTCGGCATGCTCGCGGGTATCCGACGTGGTGGTCACCTTCGGGAAGCTGCTGAGGATCTGCGACTTCGAGGCGTTCGTGCCTATGCACCAAACGTGGCCCCGTACAACACCGTTGCCGTGCGTAGCGAAATGTGGATCAGGCGCATTGAACATGTTCTGGAGGAAACCCGCGCCGAAAAAGTGAATCTCGTCGCGCATTCAATGGGCGGGCTCGACGCACGGTGGATTATTTCGCACCACGGGTTTGGTGATCGGGTCGCGTCGCTCGTAACCCTGTCGACACCCCATCGCGGAAGCTCACTTGCAGAGTTCATTCTTGGCAGCCCTGATCGACTCCGTAACTGGCTGACCGAAGTCGCCAACTGGATGGGCACGCAGGTCGTCGACGACGGCGACGCAGACTTCAGAACGGCCGTAGCCGAGCTCACTCCGGCAAATATCATCAACAACTTTAACCCGTCTGTGCATGACGACGACCGCGTCAAGTATTGGTCGTTTGCGGGCGTGGCTGGCCGCGGATGTGA
>JAUIJQ010000029.1 GCA_030431165.1 Rhodothermia bacterium
AGCGCGAATTTTTTCGTAGATACTGATACGCATGCTGACGCTCTCAGTGGAGGGGATGCCAATCTGTTGTCCCCCCGAGCAGTTTTCCGTGGGTGCGCTCGGTGCGAATGTTTGCTTGTCGCACGCTTTGGATTTGAAGCAATGAATCGTTGCCCTAAACGACTGGTTGCTCTGGTACTGTTTATCGCCGGAGTGCAGCCAGGTATGGCTCAAGACGTCGACGTAAAGTGGGGACGCGTTCCCGACGAACAAGTCGAAATGTCCACCTTCGCCGCAGACACATCAGCGAGCGCCGTCATCCTGTCCGACATCGGAAACGTCGTCGTTGACGGATCCGGCGGCGTCACGTATGACCGGCATCGGCGCATCAAAGTGCTGAAACCCGCCGGGATTGAGTGGGCAACGTACAGCGTGACCGTCTATCGTGGTGATCGCGCCCAGTCGTTGAGCAAGGTCGAGGGATACACCTACAGCCTTGTCAACGGTAGAGTCAAGCGATCAAAGATGGGCAAAGATGCCATCTTCGAAACGCGCGAAGCCGACAACTTCGAGACGGTCAGATTTACCCTGCCCAACGTCGAACCGGGGTCTGTCATTGAGTACCGCTACCGAATCAAGTCGCCGTATCCAGGCTACGTGCCGGACTGGACGTTCCAGGTGTCGGAGCCAACGGTATTCAGTGAGTACACGCTGGAGTTTCCGGGCTACCTGAACTACGCCGCGGCGATGACGGGTCCGCGGCCAGACGTTCAGGCCGAACAGACAGAACTAAACCGGACGTACGGTGACGGGATGCGCATGCGGTGGGCCAAGATGAACTCGCCCGCGATCCGCACCGAACCATACATGCGGGCGCCAAAAGACTATCGGTCGCGCCTCCAGGTGCAGCTTGCCGGGTACCTCGATCCGGGGATCGGCTACGTTCAGGTTCTGGGGACATGGGAACAGCTTGCCGAAGACCTCCGCGACTCGGAGCTCGCGGAGATTTACAAGCCAAGCCGACGCGTAAGGGAGCTTGCGGCTGAGATCGCGGCTGACCGCACAAACAAGAAGGAGATCGGGGAAGCGATAACGGAGTATGTGAGCAACAACTTCGCATGGGACGGCTCGTACGGTACGTTCGCCCGCGTCGAGCCTGACGATGTGCTGAAGCGTAACGTTGGATCAGCCGTCGAGCTGAATCTGCTCGTGGTCGCAATGCTTCGGTCACTTGAGATCAACGCAAACGCGCTCTTTGTGAGTACCCGCGATCACGGCGCGCCCATCGACGTGTATCCGATTGCGAGTCAGTTTGATTACGTCCTTGCGTACGTTCCGTTTGGTAATGGCGGCTACGCTTACGATGCGACCGATCGTCACCGACCTCCCGGAATGCTTCCGGCCCGAGCGCTGGTGTCGCGAGGCTGGTACGCTGACCCGGCTGCGCCGACCTGGCGACCAATTCGGTCAGAGGGTGCATACAACCGCCTGGCAACTGCGTCTGCCCAGATAGACGAGCAGGGGACCCTGACCGCAGCACTTTCGGGAAGCGACGCTGGTTACGCAGCCATCGAGTCGTTCCGCTACCTCGACGACGGTTCTGTTGATGACCTGATCAGATCCCAGATCGTGGACATTCCCGCGGAAATTGTCGTTGATTCAGCCGAGACAGTCCCCGCTGAGGGTAGTCCGGATACCTTCAAGTGGAAGGCAAATCTCACCATCCCGGGTCATGCGCAGGTTGCCGGTGATTTTGTCTACCTGACCCCAACGTTCGCGAATCTGATTGCTGAGAATCCGCTGAAGTCACCCGAACGCACGTTCCCTGTAGACTTTGCCTATCCCAGGTCATGGACGTTTGTGTTGACACTCGACATTCCGGATGGCTACGCCGTTGAGGAACTGCCGGCTCCGATCAGGCTGTCTGCCGCGGCCACCGGCGCCGAGTATCGACGCGCTGTCCAGGAATCAAACGGACAGATTATGCTCTCATGCCGGCTAAAGATCAGCCAATCCGAGTTTGAGCCGCGATTCTATGATGACCTGCAGAAGTTCTTTGCGGATATCGTTACCGCTGAGCAGGATCAACTTGTGCTACGTCGCGCTGAACAGGAGCCGGATGGGCAGCCGGAAGACAGTCTGTCGGGTAGCGATGACGCGGTAAGCGGAGAGGGAGGTCAGCGGTGATTCTTGGGAAGATTTCCGGCGTCTCTTGGATGATCTTCGCAAGCGTGCTGCCTCTGTGCGCGAGTGTGCAGTCGTCCAGCGCGCAGGATCCGAACGCGATCATTCAGTCACAGTCGATGCACTTCGACGTTGATGGTCCCGGAAAGGCTACAATGCGGGTTGCACGCGAAATCCTGATCCTCGGTCCGGCCGGTCGTCATCACGGTGTCATTCCCGTCTACTACGATGACCTGCGCAAGCTGAAGAAGTTCAGCGGCACGCTTACCAACGATGACGGGAAGGTTGTTGGCAAGCTGAACCGCGACAACACCGAAGACCGCAGTGCCGTGTCGGCCGCTTCGTTCTACGATGACTCGCGCGTGCGCATCGGCACGCTTGTTTCGGATGACTATCCCTACGTAGTCTCGTACGAATACGAACTCCTGTACGATGGCGTCTCACACTGGCCCACCTGGTATCCGCAGGAAACCGAGGCAGCCGTTCTGAATTCGGAGTTTGTAGTTACCGTTCCAGACGACATGGACGTGCGGTACTGGAACCGCAACACCGATCTTGAGCCCCAGATCACGCAGAACCGCCGGCGTGTCGAGTACCGGTGGTCGACGGCAATGCGCGGCGTGTTTACGGCAGAACCCTGGGGCCCTCCCCTCGAAGAACAGCTTCCCGCCGTCGTGACTGCGCCGGGTCTCTTTGAAGTCGATGGCTACCGCGGCAACATGACTACCTGGGCGGGGCTGTCGTTCTGGTATTCCGAGTTGATCGAAGGCCGCGCCGAAGTCCCGCAACAATTGGCCGCCGATGTGCAGTATCTCGTTCGGGACGCCTCGTCAAACGAGGAGAAGGCTCGCCTTGTCTACAAGTTTGTGCAGGATCGCACCCGTTATGTTTCTGTCCAGCTCGGCATCGGAAGCTGGCAGCCATACGACGTGATCTACGTCGACAAGAATGGATTCGGCGACTGCAAGGCGCTGGTCAACTACACGCAGGCCCTGCTGGGCGTTGCGGGTGTTGAGGCGTACCCGGCACTCATTCGTAACGGGCTCCGGTTGTCAGAGATGTCGCCGGACTTTCCGTGCAATCCGTTTAATCACGTCATACTGTACCTGCCGAACGATGGCGATCCGCTCTGGCTGGAAGCGACGAGCCAGACAATTGCTTTTGGTCGGATTGGTGCATCAAATGAAGACCGCTGGGCGCTGGTCGCATTCCCCGACGGTGGCAAGTTGGTTCGCACGCCCACGTCACAAGCGGAAGACAACTTCCTCAGTCGAAATGCGAACGTTGCGCTCGATGCGGCAGGCAACGCCACGGTTGTCGTAGACGCCCGGTTTGGCGGTAGTCAGCAGGACTACGTCACGGGCAATATTCTGCAACTCGACGACGCCGGCAGGATGGATTGGCTGCGCGACTATCTGCCGCTGCCCTCGCTTGACCTGGTTGATGTTGATCTCTCTGACGTGCAGGCCGGCCAAGAGGTTGTCGGCTTCAAGATGGGCGTTTTTGTATCCGGCTACGCCCGGCGTTCGGGGCGACGGTTCTTCTTCGTACCAAGCATGCTTGACCGCGTGGAGTCGACCCCTCCGCCGATCGAAGGCGAACGCACACAACCTGTCCGTTTCTCATATCGCTTTCTGGATACTGACTCAACAACGTTCTTGCTGCCCGACGGATACAAGGTGGAGGCGCTGCCCGAACCGATCGAGTACGAGACGGAGTTTGGCAGGTATGTTGAGCGATCAACGCTGCGCGATGACGGGTCGCTCCTGCATACGCGCATTCTGGAGATCAGGGAGACTGAGGTTCCGGCAGAGAATTACGAGGAAGTCCGGATCCTGTACTCGCTGGCGGCAACGGGAAACCGCAACCAGGTTGTCCTCGTGAAGAGTGGCTAGGCGGCGGCCTTTGGGCCGGGAATCGGTTTGCTGCGCAACTTGCATGGCGCAAAACGTATATTCCACGCCTGTATCCGGTCTATGTCTTCTCCATCCCGCTGATGTCAACCGCCAAGTCTGAAGGCGCTCCCTCCGCTTCTAGCGAACAGGACCGGATGCTCGTCGAGCGGGCGTTGTCCGGCGACGAGTCGGCGTATCAGGCACTTGTCAGCAAATACCGCAATGCGCTGCACCGGCACGTCCTGCGTATGGTGCGGCGTTCTGACGATATTGAGGACCTCGTCCAGGAGTGCTTCATCAAGGCGTTCAATGCGCTCAAGTCGTATTCGGCCGATTACGCCTTTTCGACCTGGTTGTACAAGATCGCGACGAATCACGCCATCGACTACCTCCGCAAGAAGAAGCTGCCGACGACTTCAATCGACAAGCCCATTCAAGCCAAAGACGGTACGATTGAGTTTGAGCTGCCGGATGTGACTTTTCGGCCTGACCGTCACATAGTCAGTGATGAGCAGAAGCAGATTCTGCAGCGTGCTATCGACAACCTTCCGCCCAAGTATCATCGAGTGATCGTGATGCGCCACCAGCAGGAGAAGTCGTACGAGGAGATCGCGCGGGAGCTTGATCTTCCACTTGGCACCGTTAAAGCACATATCTTTCGCGCCCGTGCGCTGCTCTACAGAGACCTGAGGGACAAGCGCGACAGCCTCTAGACACTGCCCGCATGATTGCCCGCTATACGCGCCCCGAGATGGGCGCACTCTGGAGCGAAGAAGCTCAATTCCAGTCCTGGCTCGACGTTGAACTCGCCGCTTGTGCAGCCTGGTCAGATATCGGAGTCATCCCCGCCGACGATGTCGAGAAGCTGTACGAGAAGGCTCGTTTCGACATCGATCGCATTCACGAAATCGAGGTCTCTACGCGACACGACGTTGTTGCGTTTACCCGGGCCGTCTCTGAGTCCCTCGGCGACGAGCGCAAGTGGGTCCACTACGGACTTACGTCCTCCGATGTCGTTGATACCGCCTGGTCCGTTCGGCTGAAGAAAGCCAACGAGATTCTTCGACAGGACATCGAGGCGCTGATCGCGGCAATCGGGCAGCGGGCGAGAGAGCACAAATACACCATCATGATGGGGCGAACGCACGGCGTACACGCCGAGCCGACGACATTCGGCCTCAAGATGGCATTGTACTACGCCGAGATGGTCCGGAACCTGGATCGGTTCGAGCTGGCCGCCGAAGGTGTCCGCGTAGGTAAGATATCGGGGTCTGTTGGTACGTTTGCGCACCTGCCGACCGATATCGAGCGGCTGACATGCTCCCGCCTCGGCCTGGAGCCCGCGCCCGTTTCGACACAGGTTTTGCAGCGTGATCGGCACGCCCATTATCTCGGTGTCCTTGCCCTGATCGGTGCGACGATCGAGAAGATGGCGGTTGAGATTCGGGGCCTGCAGAAGAGCGAGGTGAGGGAGGTCGAGGAGGCGTTCGCGAAGGGGCAGAAAGGATCTTCCTCGATGCCGCACAAGCGCAATCCGGTAGGTTCTGAAAACATAACGGGTTGTGCGAGAATGCTCCGAGGCTACATGGTGTCGGCGTATGAAAACGTCGCGTTGTGGCACGAACGGGACATCTCCCACTCGTCGGTGGAACGCGTCATTTTGCCTGACGCGACGACCATTCTCGACTACGCATTGTCCAGAATGACGCGCATTGTTGAAAACCTGGTTGTATACGCCGATCACATGCGGGAGAACATGGATAAGACCTTCGGATTGTACAACAGTCAGCGGCTGCTCACCCTGCTTATTGATCAGGGTATGGCCCGCGAAGACGCGTACGATCTGATCCAGCCGCTTGCCATGCGGGCGTGGGAAGAACGGGTCCCGTTCCGTGATCTTGTGCTCGCGAGCGCCCCGGTCGTTGACCGACTTGGTCGCGATGAAATTGAGTCGTCGTTTGACCCCCGATACCACACCCGGCGCGTTGATGAGATCTTCGCCCGCGTCGGCCTCGATTAGCCATTAGTTGCGTATCTTCCCGGCACTCGGCGTCTGATCGCCAATCGCCCGTCACCCCACACAAGAGGACTCGTCCCTGACGTGCAAAAAGCAATGAAAGCGCTTACAACATTGGTCTCGCGGCTCACTATGCTCGTCGTAGTGCTCGCTGCGGTCGTTGTTTCAGATGCCGGTGCGCAAACCGCGACACTCAACGGCACGGTAACCGATGCTGTTGACGGCGTGCCGCTTATCGGCGCGAGCGTCATCCTCGTCGAGCTCGGCTCAACGTCAATGGCCGGCGGTGGCGCCGCAGACCTCGACGGTCGCTATTCGATCACCGGTCTTCCTGCCGGTACCTATACGGTGCGCGTGACGTTTGTCGGCTACAGCGCTGACGAGCGGGAGATAACGCTGTCGCCGGGCCAGACCATGACGCTGAACGTCCAGCTTGCCCAGGGTGGCTTTGACCTTAACACGGTCATCGTCACGGCATCGAGGCGACAGGAAAAGGCGCTGGACGCGCCCGCATCCATCTCAGTACTCGACGCCGAAGAAATTGAATCGGATGTTTCGCTATCGTCGGCTTCTGTCCTGCGAAATACAACCGGCGTTGACGTTGCGAAGACGGGCATCGATCGCCACGAGATTGTGCTGCGCGGATTCAACAATGCGTTCTCGGGTGCGACGTACGTACTGACCGACTACCGACAGGCATCCGCCCCGTCACTGGGCGTGAATATCTATTCGATCATGCCGAACATGGGCATCGACCTGGACCGCATCGAGGTCGTCCGTGGCCCCGGTTCAGCGCTGTACGGTGCGGGCGTTGACGCCGGTGTGGTGCACTTCCTGACGAAGGATCCATTTACGCATCCGGGTACGACGATTTCAATCACGGGCGGCGAGCGCTCGATGTTCGGGATCGACGGTCGGTTTGCTACCGTCGTCAATGACAACATCGGCCTGAAGTTTACCGGCTCTTATGGCCAGGCTGACGACTGGGGGTATGACCCGGCTGATCCCCTGGATCTTGCGCAGCTCCAGAACGACCACATCTACACTGATGAGGCCGATGTCCCTGACAACCAGGAGGTCGAGTCAATTGGTACCGATTCACTGCGCCTTCAGCGAAACCCCGACTACAAGAAGCTGAACGTAAACGGCACCGTTGAATACCGCGTCCCGCAGGGCGGTAGCCTGGTGTTCACCGGTGGCCTGTCGCGTTATGATGCCACGGTGTTGTCGGGCATCGGCACGTTGCAAGCTGACGGATTTGGCTATCAGTACGCACAGCTGCGCTACCAGCAGGGCGGGTTCTTCGCGCAGGCGTACATGAACCAGAACAACGCCGGTGACTCGTACGTGTACGGTAGCGGTGACGTGGTGTACGACAAGTCGCGCACGATTAACGCCCAGGTCCAGTACGACATGCTGCTATCCAGCGGGCGCCATCAGATCATCTTCGGTGGCGACGCAGAGATCGTCACTCCCGACACGGACGGCACGATCCACGGACGGTTCGAGGGCGACAACCAGATCAACGAATACGGTGTCTACTCGCAGGGCACGTTTGCGCTGACGCCGATGTTTGACGCCACACTCGCGCTGCGTGGCGACTACAACAGTGTTGTCGAGCAGTTTCAGCTTTCACCGCGTGCGGCGCTTGTTTACAAGCCGTCCACGGGCCACTCGATTCGGGCCTCGTACAACCGCGCATTCTCGTCGCCGGGTAACAACTCGCTGTTTCTCGATATCGTAGCGGCGCAGGTTGGCCCCGTCACGATTCGGGGCCTCGGGTCAAATGCCGGATGGACGTGGCGCCGCAACTCGGCGTTCGAGGCGATCGCGGGAACGGACCTGGTCGCCACGAGCCTGAATCCTGCAACGCTCGGAATCCAGACGCCGGCCGGTCTTCCGCTCGACGCCGTGTACGCGCAGGTCCACGCGGGGCTTGCCGCGATTCCGACGGCCCAGCTTGTTGCGATTCTGGCGCAGAACGGGATTAACGTCGACGAGTCAACGGCTGCCGGACTCGTCGCGCTCCTGTCTCCCACTGCCACAACGGTCGGAGGCTTCTCGCGCGGACAGCTTGCGCAGTTGAACACGACGACGCAACAGTTCGACCCGATCGAGGCAAGCACAGTCAGTGATATCGCCCCGCTTGAGCAGACGACCACAAACATATTTGAGGTCGGATACAAGGGTGTTATCCAGAACAAGGTGCTCGTCGCGGTGGACGCGTACTATGCCAACAAGCAGAATTTTGTTGGTCCGCTCCTGTCTGAGTCGCCTTGGGTCCTGGTTCCTGATCTGCAGACCGATCTGGCCGCCGCGATTGCGACGGGTATCGCAGGCAACACGATCCTGGCCGGGCAACTTCAGCTTCTCGGTTTGACGCCGGAGGCCGTCGCTGGATTGCTCGTCAGCTTGTCTGGCGGCAGCTTGCCCGATGCGCAAACACCTGTTGGTATTGTCGAAGCACTCGAAAACGCGGTGACTCCGGGCAACGCTCCGGAAGCATTCCTGTCCTACCGAAACTTCGGTAGCATCAACTATCAGGGGGTTGATCTCGCCGTTCAGGTACTGGCTACCGACGAGATCACGCTCTTTGGTAACATGTCGGTCGTGTCTGACGACTTCTTCGATGCTGAGGAACTGGGAGAGGATGACGAATCGCTGGGTCTTGCGCTAAATGCCCCGACCTTCAAGGCCAAGTTTGGCGCGCGGTATGCCAAGGCGGGCAGCTTCTCAGCCGGGTTCTCAGCCCGTTACAATGAGGAGTTCCCGGTACAGTCTGGTCCGTACATCGGGACGGTCCCCAGCTACTTCCTGCTCGACCTGAGCGCCGGCTACGACTTTGCGGATATCGGCCTGCGGCTTGATGTCACCGTCCAGAATGTGCTTGACGAGGTTCATCGTGAGTTTGTCGGCGCGCCGCAGCTTGGCCGCGTCGGCATGGCGAGGCTGACGTACTCGATCAACTAGCCGATCGAAGCATTTCGATGCTATGGCAGGGGAGCGTCGGTATTCGGCGCTCCCCTGTTTTTTTGCGGATCGGGTGACGATATCCTTGTTGCCGCGGAGGTGCCCGCGTTGATTACCTATCCGGCAATAGGTACCTTTCTTGCCCTCGAATGCGCGCTCAGCGAAGGGCTCAACGACGAACAATGATCTCCGATTTTTATCCGCTTCTACTCCAGATTGTGATGGCCGGCGGCCTGGCGCTGACGCTGCTGCTTGCCGCGCGCTTCCTGGGTCCCAGGCGGCCAAACAAGATCAAATACGAGACGTACGAAAGTGGGATGGACCCGATCGGGACGGCCCACGAACGGCACTCGGTCCATTTTTACCTCGTGGCGATGATCTTCATCGTCTTCGACGTTGAAGTGGTATTCCTGTACCCCTGGGCCGTCAGCTTCAAAGAGTTTCTGGCTGAGGGCGCCGGCCTCGGCGTTCTCGTCGTCGTTGGCCTGTTTATCGTGATCCTGGCACTTGGCCTTGTTTACGACATCAAGAAGGGCGGACTCAGCTTCGACGAGACGAAGCGTCCGATTCTGGGTGCCGGGAAACAGGGTGAGTAGCAACAGAACAAGTAATACTACATGCCGCTCGAACAGTCGCTAGGAGAAGGGTTCCTTACAACACGCGTTGACGCCGTCGTCAACTGGGCGCGTTCGAACTCGCTCATGCCGATGCCGATGGGGCTCGCGTGCTGCGCAATCGAAATGATGGCGTTTGCCGCCCCCAAGTATGACGTTGCTCGCTTTGGGAGCGAAGCGATGCGCTTTTCTCCGCGGCAGGCCGACCTCATGATCGTCGCCGGATGGTGCTCGTACAAAATGGCCCACGCAGTCCGTCGCATCTGGGACCAGATGGCCGATCCAAAGTGGTGCATTGCCATGGGGGCCTGCGCTTCTACCGGCGGTATGCACCGATGCTACGGCGTCATCCAGGGAATCGACAACTTCCTTCCCGTTGATGTCTACATCCCGGGCTGCCCGCCGCGACCGGAGGCCGTGATCCACGCTCTGATGGATATTCAGGAGAAGATCCGGAACGACTACTCGGTTGCGCAGGACTACCAGAGCGGACAGCTTCCGGAAGGTCGGCTGCCTCAGGGATCACACGTTGTCACGCCTGCTGGTGACGCTCCGTCGAAGCTTGTAGTTCACCCATGAGCTCTCTCCCGTTCGATTTTACGCCCGTCGATACGCCCGGGCCGCAGACGCCCGACAATCCGCACGCAAAAGCGACCACCAATTGCCCGGATGCCGTTAGTGCACTTCAGGAGCAGTTCGGAGACGCGGTGCGCGAGGTGGTGGAATACGCAAATGAGCACACGGTGCTCGTCGAACGTGACCGCATCGTCGAAATTGCGGAGTACCTGAAAGCGAATCACGGATTTACGTACCTCGTGGACCTCGGCGGTATTGATCGGTTTACCGAAGAGGAGCGCTTCGAGGTGTTTTACAACCTCGTCTCTATTACAACCCGGAAGCGACTTCGACTGAAGGTGCGTACGGAGGAAGAAGATCCGGTGGTTCCGACGTTGTCGCGCACGTACCGATCGGCAAACTGGTACGAGCGGGAGGCCTGGGACATGATGGGTATCCGGTTCGAAGGGCATGAGGACCTGCGTAGGATGTTCATGCCTGAGGACTTTGAGTATCATCCGCAGCGAAAGGAATTCCCACTGCTCGGTATTCCGGGTAGTCTGCCGCTTCCCGCGCAGCGGCCGGGGGGTGAGCTGACGATGGATCCCTTCGCCGCCGCACACGGATCAAAGCCGATCAAGAGCTACGAAGAAACGTCCGACACGGACGACGCCTGACACTATGGCCACGAATCTCGCTCAGTACGCCAACGAGGACTACTTCCGGTTCTGGCCCCGGCACAACGCAGCGCTGTACCGGCGTCTGGAGAGCAAGCACTCCTGGCTCGAGAGAGCCGGCGGTGACGGTGCGCCGTCTGACGATCCGCTTGAGAACGAGATGGTGCTCAACATCGGGCCCCAGCACCCCGCGACACATGGTGTGCTTCGATGTGCTGTCAAGCTCGACGGCGAGATCATCGAGAAGTGTGTTCTCGACATCGGATACCTTCACCGCGGCATTGAGAAACTCGCTGAGTCGAAGAGCTACCAGGAGTTCATGCCGTACACCGATCGCATGGATTACCTCGCGCCGTACTCGACGAACGTCGCGTGGTGTCTGACGGTTGAGAAGCTCGCCGGAATCGAGGTCCCCGAAAGGGCGCAATGGGTGCGTACAATGATGTGCGAGCTCGCCCGGATATCCGCCCACCTGCTGTGGATGGGTGTCGGCTTGATGGATGCCGGCGCTGTGTCTGTGTTCCTGTGGGCGTTCCAGTACCGGGAAGACCTCTACAAGATTTTTGACCACGTTGCGGGTGCCCGCTTTACGGTTTCGCACAGTCGTATCGGGGGAATTGCATCTGATCTTTCACCCGAAGCGCTCGCGTTGATTGCCGATTTTGTTGACCGCTTCCCGGAAGTCATCGCCGGATGGGAAAAGCTGCTCAACCGCAATCGCATCTGGATTGATCGCAACGCGGGGATCGGCGTGCTCACGCAGGAAGAAGTGATCGGCATGGGCATGACCGGGCCGAACCTGCGCGGTTCTGGTGTCGAGTATGATATCCGGCGGTTCGAGCCGTACCTGAAGTACGACGAGGTTGACTTCGCGATTCCGATTCGTACCGAAGGGGACTGTCTCGCCCGCTACTTCGTGCGGTTGCACGAGATGAAGGAGAGCGTCAAGATTATCCGGCAGTGCCTGGAGAAGCTTCCGGCGGGTCCGATTCGCTCCGACAATGCGAAGCATTCGTACGGCTCAAAGGACGAAGTGTACTACTCCATGGAGGGCATGATTCACGACTTCATGTACACGGCCGAGGGCGTAACGCCGCCGCGGGGTGCTGAGGTTTATCACGCCGTCGAAGCGCCCAAGGGTGAGTTGGGCTTCTTCCTGCGATCTGACGGTACCGGGAATCCGTGGCGCTGCCATATGAACTCTCCGAGTTACTCCAACCTCCAGGGGCTCGAAGCCATGCTGGAAGGAGCGGCCATGGGCGACATGGTCGTACTCATCGGGACCATCGACCCGGTGATGGGCGAAGCCGACAAATAGAAGAAGAACGCATCAGCAAGCCAAGCCTGCATGGCCAGTCTCCACGAACCTGAAGTTGCCGCGCTCCCTGATCGCTCAGCCGAGCCCCAGATCCCTGCCGCGCAACTCACCTTCTCTGACGAAGAGAAGAAACAACTCGCGACCTACCGCTCCCGCTATCCGACGGCTGAAGGAGCCGTAATGCGCGCGCTGTGGCTCGCCCAGGAGAAGTTCGGATTCCTGCCGCCCGAGGTGATCCGGCTTGTCGCAGACGAACTAGGCATCCCGTACGCGACGGCATACGGCGTGGCCACGTTCTACACGCAGTACTACAAGGCGAAGGTTGGCAAGTTTGTACTCGACGTGTGCACCTGCTTCTCGTGCCAGCTCTGCGGAGGCGTCGACATGCTTCGCCACCTCGAGAAAAAGCTTGGCGTCAAAGCCGGCGAAACAACGCATGATGGCATGTTCACCATCCAGGGTGTTGAATGCCTCGGCGCCTGCGGCAGCGCGCCCATGATGCAGGTGACCAACGGACCGTACGTGCACAATCTGACTGAAGAAAAGCTCGATCAGCTCATCGAGGCCATGAAGCAGGGTGCCATGCCCGGGTTCACATCGGTCACATTGCCCCAGGACGAAGACGACCTTGGCGGCAATCGCAGAACCGACGTGAATGTGACAGAAACGTATCAGACGCCCCCCGTGGCAAAGGTCATCGACTGAGGTAACCATGGAAGTTTCGAAGGCCGCCTCAAACGCGGGCAACTGGCGAGATTACAAGCGCGTCCTCCTGCCGCCCGTCAAGGATCTGCACAAGCTTGACGTGTATGAGGAGAAGGGCGGATATGCCGCGCTCCGCGAAGTATTGTCGGGCTCCTGGGATCAGAAGAAGGTGACCGACACGGTTCGCTCCAGCGGACTGCGTGGCCGGGGCGGCGCGTCGTTCAACACAGGCCTCAAGTGGAGCTTCATGCCGCCCGTTGATGACGGGCCGCGGTACCTCTGCTGCAACGGCGACGAGAGTGAACCCGGTACGTTCAAGGACCGGCAGCTCATGGAGTACAATCCGCACCTCGTCTTCGAGGGAATCCTGATCGCGTGTTACGCCATGTCGATCACGACGTGCTACCTCTACGTTCGCGGGGAGTACGCCGATTGGATCCAACACATGGAACGCGAGCTGGCCAAGGCGTACGAGCGAGGCTACGTCGGCAAGAACATTCTGGGCTCGGGCTTCT
>JAUIJQ010000567.1 GCA_030431165.1 Rhodothermia bacterium
GGCTGGATTGGGAGCGTGTTTTCCGGTGGGATTCAGGCGACGGCGAGATCTGGCCCGGACGCGCTATCGGGGTTGACGGCATATACCCGGACGACACAACCTGCGATGATCCCGGCGACTCAGAAAGGGATGGGTGCGACGTATATGCCGACGGTTTGATCTGGGCCAGCGTACTGATGGAGATCTACGACGTGCTCGGGAAAGCCGTGACCGACCGGCTCAACCTGCAATCACACAAGTACATTATTGCGCCTGCCACGTTTCGCGATGCCGCGGCGGCACTGCTTCGCGCGGACCAGGACCTGTTCGGTGGTGTCAACGTATCGACACTCTCCGCGCACCTGGTTGCGCGTGGGTTTATGGAGGACAACTCGGCCGCGCCGCTTGTCGAACATAAACCGCTGAAGGACTCTGAAGCCTTGGGTGGTAGCGTCCCTGTTCGCGCACTCGCGACGTCATCGGTGGCGACAATCGATTCGGTGCGCATTGTGTTTCGATGGCCCGGTGCCGACGACGTAACGGTGCGTCTGAATGAGCTGGGTGGTAGCCAGTACGAAGCGGCTTTGCCGCTCCCGGTCAACGCCGGGACGGTTCACTACCAGGTCGAAGTGTACGACTCCGACGGCCGACTCAGAATACTTCCCGAGACAGCGCCGGCAATTCGATATCAGTTTTATGTCGGCCCCGACACGACGCGGCCTGTTGTCGATCATACACCGATTGAATCAACCTCCACGATCCTGTGGCCACCGTCGGTTACCGCGCTTGTGACGGACAATCTGGGCCTCGCGGTGGTGAACCTGGACTATGCGCTTCACAACGCTGATGGTTCACTGCGCTTGTCTGGATCGGTTGAGATGGCATCCGGGAGTACCGGCGACGTGTATCAGACCGCGCTGCCGTTTGATAGATCGGAGGTGGAGGAGGGGTCAACCATCCGATACAGCATCGTTGCAACGGATGCATCGCAAGGCGCAAACTCGGTTCGGGATCCTGCGAGTGGAGAACACATCGTTGCCGTGAGATCGAGCGGTGAGTTGCTGTCGTGGGACTTCGAGAACGAACCCGGAGCAACAACAGCGACTGGAGTGTGGGAGCGGGGCACGCCGATTGCACCTCTGTCGGTTGCTCACTCGGGCCTCCGCGCCTGGTCCACGGGTCTTGAGGCTCCTTATCCGAGTGAGATCGGGCGGTCGTCTCTTACACTGCCGGCCCTGGATTTGTCCGTGACCAACGCTCAGCTTGTTTTCTGGCACTGGTATGACTTTGAACATCGCGGTTCGGTGGATCCCGCCGACGCAAATCCGGGTGCGATCCTTTGGGACGGCGGCAACATCAAGGTCTCGGTTGACGGCGGTCCGTTTGATGTAGTTGTCCCCGACGGCGGATATCCCGGGACCGTTGCGTCGAGCACGGGCAACCCGCTGGGTGGTGAGCCGGCGTACGGCGGCTACTCGTATGGATGGCGGCGCGTGGTCGTCCCTCTGCCGAGTGCCGCCAGCGTGCGCGTGCGCTTCGAGTTTGGAACTGATAGCGCGAACGACGAAACGGCCGTTGCGTATGCCGGATGGTTTGTTGACGACGTGGTCGTCACGACCAGCCTCATCGATGACAATACGCCCCCCGCAGTTGACGGTGTGCCGCCGTCACGCCTTGTGCGGTCAGCGGCTCAGAGCAACCTGGCATTGTCGGTCCGGGTAGTTGATGACACGGGTGTAGAGCGTGTCGAGTTTGTCCCTGAATCCGGCCACTCGCTCGGATTGTCTGCTACACGGTTGTCTCAGGACTTCAGCGATCTGGAGCAGTTTGCCGCGACGCTTGCACCATCCGGCGTTCAGCCCGGTGATGAGCTTCGCTACAGAATCAGAGTTGCTGACTTTGCCGGCAACGAAACACTCATTCCGAATGCCGGCAGTCCGGCGTTTGTCGTTGATTTCAGGACGATCGAGTCAGCCAATGCGCTCAACAACGCGTCAGCGAGTGGCTCATGGATGCGCGATGCGACGTCGTGGCTGTCGCAGGCCGCCATTGATGCGCCCGGAGGCGGACCCTTTGTGCAGTCGTCCCTCGTCCTGGCGCCGTTGACGTTGGCCGACAACGTTGAAGAGCTGGTGCTGGTTGTTACGCACGGATATGAACTCGACGATGCGTCGGGCGGCAACGTTAAGGTGTCAGTCGATGACGGTGCAACCTGGGACGTGCTGGTTCCAACGGGTGGGTACCCCGGTACCTGGGTCGCTGGTGACGGGCATGCCCTCGAGGGCGAAGGAGTATTCCGTGGGTCGGTCTCAACCGCCGTGGACACATTCGACGTGTCGGGTTATGCGGGTCGCAGAATCCGAGTGCGGATGGATGCCGGCTATTCGACGGCTTCTGACGAGGCTGCCTTCTGGTCCGTTGAATCGATAACCGCAGATGCCGTCAGTACCGCTGCGGAGCTGGACGTACCGTTCGAGCTCGCGTTGGATGCCAATTTC
>JAUIJQ010000568.1 GCA_030431165.1 Rhodothermia bacterium
CTGGCTGTACGGCACAACGCCGGGGACGAAGTGAATCGACGATACGCGCGTCGCCGTCGTCGCATCACTGCCCGTCTGACCGATACTCATCTGTACCTGGGATGCATTCACAACGGCCGCGGTCAGGGCGACCCATGTTGTGTCCGGACTCGTTCCGCTGTAATCCGACGTTGGTGCCGTGAAGAGCGTGCCCTCGGGAATCGTGGTAATCGCAAGTTCACTGGGTGGGTCAGACTCGAGGATGTAGTAGTCGTATCCGCTCAGGATTGCGAACTCCCTACGTGTGGCAGTTCCATCGATATCCACGGGCGACACGAACACGGTGTCGAGCACGATAGGCGTTGACGTGTCTGCGGTAACAAAGGTGATTACCAGATCCACCTGTGGGTTGGGTGTGTTCGCCGGCGTTGCACTGAGCACCGGGGCGAGGTTTGCAGCACTCGGGGATGCGTCGTCAATTCGCGTCAGGGCAGCGCCACCGCGGTACGCGTCAATGGTGACAAGTGCATCGACGCCCGTGGTGACATCGTGGAATCGGTAGACAGCGTTCTGCTGGAGGTCAACGCCTGACTCCAGCGAATAGCTTGAAAACGATAGCGATTGCTGGCCGAGCACCGGCGCGGCAGTGAACGCAGCGAAAGCAACGAGCGCAAAGCTGACGGCAACGGTTGCCGCATGCGCCGCCAGGCGATGGTAAAAAAGCGTCATGGTTGGGACAAATGGTGGGGTTGGCGTCACGCAGCGTCGTTTGGCAAACCCTGTGCCCGCGGATCGTTGCGCGGGCCGGCGAACGCTGATCGTTGGGCCGCGGACCTCGTCCATAGCACCAGCGCTGAGCCCAACGATAGGCGGCGTCAGCCGCTGTAACGATCAAACGTTCAGGTGACGGAGTCACCGTAACGATCGGCGGCGTCAGCCGCCGTAACCACTTACGCCAGCACTCGAAAAACCACCCGCGCGATCAGGTGAAACACGAAGCCCCCAATCCGAACCAACAGACGTACCATCACTCGTACCGCAGGCTCTTTACCGGATTGGCGCGCGTTGCGCGAAGCACGTGGTAACTCATCGCAACCGCCGCGACCAGCAGCGCCGCGCATCCCGCCAGCGCAAACACGTCCCACCCCAGCTCCGTGTGATAGGCGTACTGCGAGAGCCACTTTCGCATCGCGATGTAGGCCGGCGGGCCGCCAACAAGCAGCGCAATGACAAGCATCCGCACCAGGTCTTTCGATAGCAACAACATCAGGCTGTTTGCTGATGCCCCGAGCACCTTGCGGATGCCGATCTCCTTCGTTCGTCGCTGGACAGAAAAGGCGGTGAGGCCAAAAAGCCCAAGGCAGGCGATGCAGATCGCGAGTCCGGCAAACGCCGCGAACAGTGAACCGAGTCGCTGCTCCTCGCGATACATGGCAGCGAAGTCGTCGCTCAGGAACGAGTAATCAAACGGCTGGTCTGGGATGAACTCGTCCCACGTCCGTTCAAGCGCCGTCAGCAGGGCCGGCACATCCGTCGTTGTGAATCGCACGGGGTAGTATCGGCGCGCGCTTCCCGACAGACTGAGCAACGCCGAGCCGATCTCCGTGCGCATGTCCTGGTAATGAAAGTCGCGGATCACGCCTACTACCGTCTCCGCGTCATCGCCTTCGCCAAGCCGCTTGCCAATCGCGGCCTCCGGGTCGCCCCACCCCAGACTGGCAACAGCGGATTCGTTGATAAGCACAGCGCTTGCTTCGTCGGTTCCTCGCCCCGCGTCCAGAAGTCGTCCGGCAGACAACTCGATGTCGAGCACATCCGCATAGTGTTCGTCGATCTGGAAAACGTCAAATTGCGCCCATTCGCCGTCGAAGTCTTCTACCTCAGAACCGCGATAGACTGAGATGCCTGTCAACTCGCCGGGGATGCCGTCAGCGCGGGCAACGCCTACAATACCGGGCAGCGAGGAAAGTGAGGCGGCAAACGTTTCAGCCTGGCTTTCCGGAAGCGCCGAACGCGTACGCACAACGAGAAGCTGTTCCTGATTAAAGCCGAGTCGCGTGTCCTGAACGTATGCCATCTGACGTTCGATGACGACTGTGCTCAGAATCAATCCGATGGAAATGGCGAACTGCGCCACCGTCAGGACTTTAAGGAGCGCCGGCATGGCACTTCCTCGTGTCTGACCCTTTAGCACAAGGGCCGGACGAAAACGCGAGAGTACATAGGCGGGATACAGTCCTGCTGCGGGGCCGACCATGCCGATGGCGATGAGAATACCGAGCCAGAGAACTGGGCTGTTCGCATCAAGCGTCAACGCCCGACCGGTAAACCCATTGAACACGGGCAGGATCGAGTAGGTCAGCAGCACCGCAAGCGCTGCGGCAATCGCTGTCAGCAGGACGGCTTCACCCACAAACTGTCTTACAAGTTGCTGCTTACCGGCGCCGACCGTCTTTCGTACACCGACTTCGCGTGCTCGCTGTGATGCAAGCGCGGTC
>JAUIJQ010000569.1 GCA_030431165.1 Rhodothermia bacterium
CTCGGTGAGCATGACGTTCCACAAAGCCAGCCGCTCGTTGCGGTGCCACTACTGCGGCCGAATGGATCGGTACCCACGGTCTTGCCCGACCTGTGGATCGAAGGCGCTGATCAATCTCGGCGTTGGCACCCAGCGTGTCGAAGAGGAGCTGACTTCTCTTTTTCCGCAGGCTCGCGTTCTGCGGATGGACTTCGATACGACCTCCCGCAAGAACGCACACCACGGCATTCTGGCGCGATTTGGACGCGGTGACGCAGATATCCTGCTTGGCACCCAGATGGTCGCCAAAGGGCTTGACTTCGAGCGCGTGACGCTGGTCGGCGTGGTGGACGCCGACACGGGCCTGCTTTTCCCGGATTTCCGGGCGGAGGAACGCACGTTCCAGCTATTAACGCAGGTCGCCGGCCGCGCAGGGCGCGGTGACCGGGATGGAGACGTGTATTTGCAGACGAGGAATGAAGGGTCCCCTGCGATTTCATTTGCCATCGCCCACGACTACAATGGATTCGCGGATTATGCACTTGGGAGCCGGCACGCGCTGTCGTATCCGCCGTTCGGACGCATCGTCGCGATTCATTTTCGCGGTCCTGAAGAACAACGTGTAAGTGCGCTTGCGCTTGAGTGGACGGGCGCACTGCACGCTGCCGATTCAGGCTTGACGGTGCTGGGTCCGCATCCTGCATTTGTATCACGAGTCAGGAATCAGTATCGCTACGTGGCGATCGTGAAAGTCCCGCAGCGGTTTGGCCAGGACCGGCTGCGTACGGTGTTGAACGAGGCAGGTAAGGTTCGGGCGCCGTCGGGGTACTTCGTCATGATCGATGTCGACGCGATGGGACTGTTCTGACACTAGCGGCTTGGCTGCGACGGCAAGCGGCTCGGCGGGGGTGTCTCTCGGCAACGGCGTCTCAGCGGCTCTGCGCCTCTGCGGCTCTGCGCCTCTGCGCCTCTGCTGGCTCGTCTCAGCGGCTCTGCTGCATCCATCAGTTGATCAGGCGCCGGCCTCCATACCACCTCAATCTGCGTGGAACAAGGCCTAACGAGCCTCGTTGCACATCGCCGGGCAAGCCCGTACGGTCAGCTCCCTCTGAACTCCGTCAGGGCCGGAAGGCAGCAGCGGTAGGAGGTTGACGCGACGCGATGCGGATCACTTGCCCGATTTTTTTGTGCCTGCCCGTCGAACCCTGTCCCTAGCGCCCGGATCTTGAGCACCTCCCACGACCTGATCATTGTCGGCGCAGGACCTGGTGGCAGTACCACGGCAACGGTGGCAGCGCGTGCCGGGTTGCGCGTCCTCATGCTGGACAAGGACACCTTTCCCCGTGACAAGATCTGCGGCGACGCGATCTCCGGGAAAAGCGTGGACGTGCTTCGAGAGCTCGGGCTCCTCGATCTGGTTGTTCGCGACGAGAGCCTCGGAAGCTGGGGAGTGACGTTCAGCGGTCCGTCGGGCGACGTTGCGGCGATCCCTTTTTCGAAGTTCATGGACGCTCCGGTTGCGCCCGGGTTTGTCAGTCGGCGCGAGGTCTTCGACGACATCCTTTTTCGCGTGGCGGGTGAAGCAGGTGCCGAGATCTGGCAGAACGCTGACGTCTCGGGGATTGTACGCAGAGAAGACGGCACGGTTGAAGGCGTCACGGTCGCGCGTGAAGGAGGCGAGCCGCAGATTGTGAAGGCGCCGCTGGTTGTTGGTGCCGATGGCGCATACTCCGTTGTGGCCCGCGACCTTGGTATGGAGCAGCTCTCTGAGAAACACTACTGCGCCGGACTCCGCGCGTACTACGAAGGCGTAACCGGATTCCATCCGAAGAACTTCATCGAAATACACTTCGTCGACGAGTCGATTCCGGGCTATTTCTGGATCTTCCCGATGCCGAACGGCCGCGCAAACGTCGGGATCGGCATGCTCAGCGCAGCCGTCAAGAAGCGCAAAGTCAAACTGAAGCCTCTGCTGGATCAGCTCGTTGACCATCCGCGGTTCAAAGAGCGTTTTGCCAACGCAAAGCGGATTGGCCCCGTCAAGGGCTGGGGCCTGCCGCTGGGATCAAAACCGCGGCCGATGGCGGGGGACGGATGGATGCTCGTCGGCGACGCGGCGAGTCTAATCGACCCGTTTACAGGTGAAGGAATCGGCAACGCCATGGTTAGCGGCTGGCGTGCCGGCGAGTGGGCGGCCCGCGCCATCGAGGCGAACCGCTTCGACAAAGCATTCCTCACAGACTACGAGTCGGAAGTGCTTGACCGACTGCGCAATGAACTCCGCCTCAGTCACATGATGCAGCGACTTGGCAATTGGAAGTGGCTGCTCGATACGGTTATCCGGAAAGCATCGCGCTCGGAAGAGCTTGCTGACCTGATTAGCTGTATGTTCGACGACCTGGACGAACGGCGCAGACTTGTCTCTCCGTTGTTCTACCTTAGGGTCCTGAAGGCCTGATGGCCGGTTTCGCCGTTCGAATTATGCTGTTGCTGATA
>JAUIJQ010000030.1 GCA_030431165.1 Rhodothermia bacterium
GACCAGAAAACGCCGGTGATCCCTTTCTGAGCACTCATCGACCCGGTTCGCAGCGGGCCAGAGCGCTTGGCGCAGAGCCGGGTACGCCCGAAAACCCGGCCGATGGGCCCGATGACAAGGCGGACTAACGCCGCGCGTAACAAAGAGGGTACAGAACGCACCGATTATCGTCGATCCTCTTTTATAGAAACGTGACACTCCCGAGGGATCAGCCCTGCCTGGTCCCCGTTCGAGCACCATGCAGCCCATCCCATACGTACTGAGGTTTACCGTACCAGGCCGGATCAATCCGGTCGAGTCGGTCCTGGGACGCCTTGTGGCGCGGTTCAGCGTGGATAATCGACAAGCTGCATCCCGCCTCGTGATTCTTGTCGCCGCCGTAGCGCTGCTTCTCGTAATCGGGCAATATGCAGCGTTCGCGGCACTCCACGAGGTCGTAGCCGGTGCCCCGGATTCCCTCGAGGCACAGTTGATCTGGATGGTTCCGCTCGCCCTATGGGTACTCCTGGTCGTCTGCGCCGGCGTCGGGTACACGGCGCCCACCACGATCGAGGTTGGCGACCGGATCAGCATCCAGGGACCCGGGGGAACGCTCACGCTGTCCCATACAAGCGTAAAGCCCCGTCGCATCAGCCGATCGCGATACTACGACCACTATCGGCGATACACTGAAACAACCTCATTTGTCGGCCGCCTGGTCGAGCCTGAAATCCTTCTGCTCGTGTTTCGAGACCGCGGGCCTGTCGCTTTGGAGCTGACCACCGAAGAGATTGATGCGTTCCTCGTGGCGCACCGGCTTCGTACACTGCACACCATCCGCGGCATCCACGCTCCCCTCTCCGAACTGCCCGCACTCGCGAGTTGACCGCATCCCGTCAGTCCGAACGCTTTCCATTTTCTCTTGTCGGCGAAGACCCCGCGTCTGATGCCCGCGCCGGCGTACTCGAAACGCCACACGGAGCGATCGAAACACCGGTATTCATGCCGGTTGGCACCCAGGGCACCGTAAAGGCGGTGGACACGCGCACGCTGCGCGACGAGGTGTCAGCGCAGATATTGCTGGGCAACACCTACCATCTCTACCTGCGACCCGGGGCCGACATACTCGAGGAGTCCGGCGGCCTGCACGAGTTTATGCGCTGGTCGGGGCCCATCCTGACGGATTCCGGCGGGTACCAGGTCTACTCACTCGCCGACCGGCGCACGATCTCCGAGGACGGAGCGACCTTCCGATCCCATCTTGACGGCTCAAAGCACGACTTTACGCCTGAATCGGTGATCGCCATTCAGCGGTCAATCGGATCCGACATCATGATGGTGCTGGACGAATGTCCGGCAGGCGACGCGACGGAGTCGTATGCGCGAACGTCGAACGAGCTTACGATTCGTTGGGCAAAGCGGGCGAAGACAGCGTGGGAGCAAACGGATCCGAAGTATGGCCACGGCCAGACACTGTTTCCGATTGTGCAGGGCGTGGTGTATCCGGAAATCAGAAAAGAGTCGGCGCGGGCGCTGGTTGATCTGGATTTTCCCGGGTACGCAATCGGCGGGCTCTCTGTAGGCGAGCCGGCTGCCCAGATGTACGCCATGGTCGAGGTCTGCATGGAGATTCTGCCCCGGGATCGGCCGCGCTATCTCATGGGCGTTGGTACTCCCGAGAACCTGCTTGAAAACGTCGCCCGCGGGGTGGACATGTTTGATTGCGTGATGCCGACACGCAACGGGCGCAACGGAATGGTATTCACGACGCAGGGCGTGATGAATATCCGGAACAAGAAGTGGGCGCACGACCACACGTCGATTGATCCCGGCCTGCAGACGTACACCGCGCAGACTTACAGCAAGTCGTACCTCCGCCACCTTACAATCGCGGGCGAGGTACTGGGGCTGCAGATTGCGTCGGCGCAGAACCTGGGCTTCTACGTCTGGCTGATGGCTGAAGCACGGCGGCATATTCTGGCCGGCGATTTTACCGCCTGGCGGCGTGAGATCCAGCCGATCGTGTCGAGGCGCCTGTAGAAAGATCGGACGCCACAGCGTGCCGCCAACGAACTCAGGCGGCTTTCCCGCGTTCAGATCGCCGACAGCAGGCGCAATCACGCGCAACTCATGGCACGCGAATTCAACGTACCCCAGTTCTACCGCAGTCCGCTCATCTCCAGGGTGAAGCAGGCGCGCCGTCTCGCCGACCCGCGCAAGCGCGACTTGGCGCCGTCGATTCTCGACTTTGGGGCAGTCCGCTACAAGGTCGCACGTCATTTTGGGTTCTGCTATGGCGTTGAGAACGCGATCGAAATTGCCTACCGCGCCATCGAGGAGCACGCAGGCCGCAGGTTATTCCTGTTGTCGGAGATGATCCACAATCCGCATGTGAACGACGACCTGCGTGCCCGCGGCGTTGAGTTCTTGCGAACGACCGACGGCGAGCAACTCATCCCGTTCGAATCGCTCAACAGCGACGACATCGTGATCATTCCAGCGTTTGGTGCATCCCTCGAAGTAGAGAGCACGTTGGCCGAACTCGGAATCGACACGCTTCAGTACAACACCACCTGTCCGTTTGTCGAGAAAGTCTGGAAGCGATCGGAGCAGATTGGTCGACGCAACTTCAGCATCGTGGTCCACGGCAAGCGATATCACGAGGAGACACGTGCCACGTTTTCGCATGCCAAGCAGAATGCACCCGTGGTCGTTGTTCGAGACATCGAAGAAGCAGAAACGCTTGCGGCGATTATTCGGGGGGAGCTGGCATCGTCAACATTCTTTGATGCCTTCGCCGACCGGTATTCGGACGGATTTGATCCGGCGCGCGACCTCACGCACATCGGTGTCGTAAATCAGACGACAATGCTCGCCACAGAAACGCAGGCAATCGCCACACTGCTTCGTGATGCCATTGTCGCCCGATTCGGATCGGATAACGCATCGGAGCATTTCGCGGACACAAGTGATACGCTCTGCTATGCGACAAACGAGAATCAGAACGCGACGTACGCGCTCATTGAGGAAGGTGCTGACCTTGCGATCATTGTTGGCGGATACAACTCCTCGAACACGAGCCACCTCGTCGAACTGTGCGCTGAGAACATGCCAACGTACTTCGTGCGTGATGCATCCGTAATCTTGTCGCGCGAACAGATTCAACACTTCGACCTCGAGTCGCGCCGTGAAGTCGTGACCGAAGGGTGGCTACCCGACAAGCGGCCCGTTGACATCATCCTCACAGCCGGAGCCTCATGCCCCGACGCGCTGCTTGATCAGGTCGTCGACCGGATCAATGGTTGGTTCGAGACGCGCGACGTATCGGACGTGCTGGCTGCGTTCCAGCTCGAAGAAGTGTAGCTGGTGCACTCTCACGCTTCGCACTTTCGCTGATGACAACGCCGGACCAAAAAGATCAGAAGTGGTACGAAGCCTGGTTCGAGCGCGACGAGTACAAAGTCGTTTACGGCCATCGCGACGACAACGAGGCGTCGCTCTTGATCGATCTAATCGAATCGACGATTCGCATAAAAGAAGCAGCGCGCGTCCTCGACATGGGCTGTGGCCGAGGTCGACACGCCGTTGAGTTTGCCAGGCGAGGCTACGAGGTCACTGGAATCGACCTGTCACCACGCTCAATCGCGGCTGCCAGGCAACGTGCCTCGCTTGCGGGCATCCCTGCCGCGTTCGCGGTCGGCGACATGCGGGAGGCGGTCTGCAACGGATGCTTTGACGTCGTCGCAAACTTGTTCACTGCGTTCGGTTACTTCGATGACGAAGCCGAACACGGCGTCGCAATCCGCGCCATGGCTGAGGCTGTTGCACCGGGAGGCTGGCTCGTGCAGGACTTCCTGAACGCCGAGCGCGTTGCGCGACGACTCGTCCCTGTGGACGAGCGCACTGTCGGCGACCTCACTGTTGTGCAACGCAGACAGATTGCCGCAGGTAGAATCAACAAGACTATCGAGTTGCGCGGTAGCAACGGAACACAGCGCTTCTCTGAGTCCGTAAGACTTCTGGATCTCGCCGCCTTCGACCGCATGTATCGCGCGGCCGGCATGGTGTTGACCCGCGTATTCGGTGACTACACCGGTGGCCCGCTTACGCCGGACTCGCCGAGACTGATCATGTTCTCGCGTCGCGCCCGATGAGCAGCCGCCGGAATCTGCATAAGTCGCTCGGCGTCAACGTCAATGCCGCGACAACAATCGCGAAAGTCTTTTCAGTGACATTTTTCGCTGCACTTGCGTTTGGCAGTTCCGGCTGTTCTCTCTTTGAAACCCGTACGCCGGAGCCGCCCATTACCGAGCGAGGAACGTATCTCCAGCCCGACACACCTGATCGAGTTGTTGAGAACATCCGCTTTGCGCTCGCTGAGCAGAACACGCGTAATTACAGGCGGTCGCTGGCCGACGCGCTGGACTTTCAGCCCACGGCAACAGCACAGTCCCGAGACCCAATCTGGTCAGGCTGGACGGCCGGCGAAGAAGAAGCCTACTTCGCTACCCTGGTCTCGGCCATATCGGCCGAAAGCGGCCTCTCACTGGATCTGAACGACGCGACGCTGACCGCTGTTGATGCTGAACGGTTCGTGTTCGACGCAACGTACGTCATCACCGCCGACCACAATCGGTCAGAGACGCCTCGTATCTTCCAGGGAAGGCTTTCCTGGGAACTCGTTCAGCAAACTGACGGACTCTGGTCGCTGACGGGATGGTCCGACAGGGAGGTCGGCACGGAGCCATCCTGGAGTGACCTGAAGGCGGCGTTCTCCAGCTAAGTACGCACGATGCGGGCAACAACATCGACAGCCAGATTGGGTCAGGGTTCAGCAACACGCCCCGCGCCGCCACTTCACAGTGCCGTGCTACTCTGTACCTACGTAGCCGTGCTCGCTGCCGGGGCCGCGGTGTCAGGCTGCAACCCGTTTGCGCCTGACCTGGAAGAAGGTGACCCGTTTGGTGACATTCTCGGCGATCCGACCACGGTGCCGGGCTTCTTTACGAACTTCCGAAACGCGTACGAGCTGCGGGATATCTCGCTGTACGAACCGCTCCTCGACTCTGCATTTGTATTCTCCTACCGTGATTACGATGCTTCGGTTGACCGCGAGTGGGGATTTGCGCAAGACCTGGAAAGCACGCGCCGGCTGTTTGACCAGGCAGATGTTGTCAGGCTGCAGTGGAACCAGGTTCTGTCCCAGGACACGCTCGATGCCGGCGCACAGGTTCGTGTCGTCAGATCGTTCAACCTGAGCATCTCCCTGCGCACGGGAGAAGCCTTTGCCGGCGGCGGCAACGTGAACTTCCTGCTCGTGCGCTCTGCAGGCGAAGCGGCATGGAGGCTGCTTCGCTGGCGCGACGAGAGCGAGTTTTAGCATCAGCGAACCTGACCGAGAAATGGTGGTACCACGCCCCTAGCACAATAAAACCCGCGAATGACTGCCGCCCTAGACTACGCCGACCAGCACTTCGACCAGTTTGTGATCCAGCTCAAGGATCTCCTTCGGATTCCGTCGATAAGTACGGATCCAGCGTACAGCCAGGAGGTCCGCCGCGCCGCTGAGTGGATCGTTGCCGACCTGCTTGCCGTCGGATTCAAGCAGGCGGAGCTTTGTGAGACCGACGGCCATCCGATCATTCTGGCTGAACACATCGTCGACCCGTCGCTGCCGACCGTGCTCGTCTACGGGCACTATGACGTACAGCCGCCGGATCCGCTGGAGCTGTGGGAGACCGCTCCCTTCGAGCCGGTCATCCGCGATGGTGCCCTGTATGCCCGCGGATCCTGTGACGACAAGGGCCAGCTATTCATGCACCTGAAGGCGATTGAGTCGTACCTCGCCGGTGGTGTGCCGCTCCCCTGCAACCTGAAGCTTTTGATCGAAGGCGAAGAAGAGTCCGGCTCGGTACACCTGCTTCCGTTTATCGAAGCAAACGCCGAGAAGCTTGGCGCCGACGTCGCGGTCATATCCGACACGGCCATGTTTGCCGCTGATGTCCCATCGATCACAAGCGGCC
The DNA here is from genome assembly GCA_030431165.1 of Rhodothermia bacterium. Lineage (GTDB taxonomy): Bacteria > Bacteroidota > Rhodothermia > Rhodothermales > JABDKH01 > JANQRN01. The sequence goes on from JAUIJQ010000030.1 coordinate 6,003, forward strand.
TGCGCGGCATGGCGTACGTGCAGGTCGAACTGACCGGCCCAAATCGGGACCTTCACTCCGGCGTTTACGGCGGTGCGGTCGAGAACCCGATCAACGTGTTGGCGAAGATCATCGCTGACCTGCACGACGACAATCACCACGTCACCATCCCGGGCTTCTACGACGGCGCTCAGCTTCTGAGCAGCGATGAAAAAGCCGAGAGTGCTGCGCTCCCGTTTGACGATTCCGCCTGGATGAGCGCGGTTGGCGTAAGTGCGGTACGGACCGACCACGGCATTCCGATTCTGCAGGCCGTATCCGCACATCCGACGCTTGATGTCAACGGGATCTGGGGCGGATACCAGGGTCCCGGTGCAAAAACCGTCCTGCCTGCGAAAGCGGGTGCAAAGATCTCGATGCGGCTCGTACCAGGTCAGGATCCCGACGACATCGTGGAGAAGTTGAGACGGCACCTCGAATCGGTCGTCCCCGAAACGGTGACGCTCAAGTTCGAAAACCTGCACGGCGGCCGTCCGGTGCTCGTGGATACCGAGCAACCCGCGATGCAGGCCGCGGCTGTCGCAATGGAAGCAACCATGGGAAAACGCCCCGTATTCTCTCGGGAAGGTGGCTCCATTCCGGTTGTGGCTGATTTTAAGGAAGCTCTCGGTATCGACACGGTGCTCATGGGCTTCGGTCTCAACAGCGACGCCATCCACTCGCCCAACGAGCACTTCGGGCTGGATCGGTTTCGGAATGGGCTCGAGTCGATCATTCGATTTCTCGACGAGTACGGTCGGCAAGGACTACAGGAGCAGTAGGCGCCCGACGCGCGAAGCGTCATTGCGCGCCGCCGCGACCAACTGGTGTAACATGCGCTGACGCTGGGACGTATCGCCTGCATACGTCAATCAAACGTCGGCTTGCCATGCACACTCCGGAAACTCACACGTCCGCTCCTCCGGCCTTATTTCCGGCCTTCCTTCGAATTGCGTCTGTGTGCGTTGTCGCACTGCTTACATGGACTGTCGCCACGAGCGCCGGCGCTAACCAGGCTCTTGGTCAGTCGATTGAAGAACAACTGGCTGCCAAAGCCGAAGTCTTTGAGACAGCCTACAACAGCGGCAACATCGACGACCTGATGGCGCTGTTCACGCCTGACGCTTCACTCGCTCCGGGCGGCGAGCAGACATTCACCGACCCGGCGCAGGTACGCGGGATCCTCCTCGATTCCATTCAGTCAACCGACAACCTGTCCCTTTCGATTCGTGAAACGACGACCGGCGATGGCACAGCAAAACAAACCGGCCGCTATGTCGTCGACAACGGCTCCGAGTTCGGCCTGTCAGGTGGTTTCACGTTGTCGTGGGTTCAAACCGATTCCGGCGATTGGCTCGTCAGCAATTTAGCCTGGACGCAGTAGCGTTGGTCAACACCCGCACGCTACCTTGCGCACGTACAGTGTATCAATGAGGTAGCCGCCCGGGATGTCGAGAACGCCGGATGTAATCGATGAGCCGTACGCCGTATCCGATTCGGATATCGCGTCTTTCCGCGACCGCGCCTTCGTAAAGTTGAAGCGCGTGTTGCCTGACGAAACGCTTGGTTTCTACGGCGCTGAAATATCCAGGAAGGTGCAAGAGCTAAATACGATGCACCTGCCAATGGAAGAGCGCAGTACCTATGACCGTGCCTTTCTGCAGGTCATGAATCTCTGGCGGCAGAGCGAGATCGTAAAACGACTCGTCTTCTCAAAACGGCTGGCCCGCATTGCGTCTGAATTGCTCGGCACAGACGGCGTTCGCCTATACCACGACCAGGCCCTGTACAAAGAGCCGGGCGGCGGCTTTACTCCGTGGCATGCTGATCAGTACTACTGGCCCCTTGCATCAGCTCGCACCGTCACGGCGTGGATACCGCTGCAGGAAACGCCGCTCTCTATGGGACCGCTGGAGTTCAGCGCACGTAGCCACACGCTGGCAGCGGGTCGCGAACTGAAGATCAGCGACGAAAGCGAGGAGCAGATCGGCACGCTGCTTGGCAACAATGACTTCGAGCACGTGGTGCAGCCCTTCGAACTCGGCGACGTCAGCTTCCACGCCGGATGGCTCTTCCACCGCGCCGGCCCCAACACGACGGATCAGCCGCGCGAGGTGATGACGATCATCTACATGGACGCCGACATGCGACTCAAGGCTCCGGAGAATGAGAATCAGCAAGCTGACTGGGACGCGTGGTGCCCCGGTGCGGTAGTCGGATCAGTCATTGACACGCCGCTGAACCCGGTACTGTACCACGCCGGTTACGCGACGTAGACGGTCTTTGCGTTTACGAACTCGCGGATGCCGTGCACCGACAACTCGCGTCCGTAGCCGCTGTCCTTGATTCCACCGAACGGAAGTCTGGGGTCGGATTTCACAAGTGCGTTTACGAAACACGCCCCGGCCTGTAGCTCTTCAGCCGCGATGCGCCGTCCGCGAGCAACATCACCTGTAAAGACAGCGGCGCCGAGTCCGAAGTCTGACTGATTGGCCATCCTGATCGCTTCCTCTTCGTTGGCAACCGCAACTATCGCGGCAACGGGGCCAAACAACTCGTCGTCAAACGCGGGCATCCCGGGACGCACACCGGTAAGCACCGTGGGCGGATAAAAAGCGCCCGGGCCATCGGGAATCTTCCCGCCCAACAGACACGTCGCGCCACGTTCGACGCTTTCGAGAACCTGCCGATGAAGATCATCACGGAGGTCAACGCGAGCCTGTGGTCCGACGTCAGTGCTTTCCAGTGCCGGGTCGCCGACACGACGCCTCCGCATTTCATCAACAAACAGCGAGACGAACGCATCGTGTACATCGCGAACCACGATGAATCGCTTTGCCGCGATACAGCTCTGACCCGAATTAATCAGTCGGCTATCTACGCACGTCTTTACCGCCGTTGGAATATCTGCGTCGCTGAGCACGACGTAGGGATCACTGCCACCAAGCTCAAGGACCGACTTCTTCAGCGCCTTGCCGGCCTGCGCCGCGACTGCGCGCCCGGCCGGCGTACTGCCCGTCAACGTCACTGCACGCACACGCGGATCATTGATTACATCGGCAACTTGATCGCTGCCAATCAGCAACGTTCGGAAGAGGTTCGTTGGAAAGCCCGCGTCTTCAAAGATGCGTTCAATCGCTAACGCGCACCCGGGAACGTTCGATGCGTGTTTCAATAATCCGCCATTTCCTGCCATGAGTCCGGGCGCGGCAAAACGGAAAACCTGCCACAGCGGGAAGTTCCAGGGCATCACGGCAAGGACCACCCCAAGCGGCTGGTAGGCCACAAAGCTCTCACTCGCATCGGTTGCGATGTGTTCATCAGAGAGAAAGGCGGCGGCACTGTCTGCGTAATACTCGCAGACCCAGGCACACTTTTCGACTTCGGATCTTCCCTGCGCCACCGGCTTTCCCATCTCTTCAGCCATCAGGGTAGCAAGTGGATCCTTCCGATCGCGCAGCAGTGAAGCCGCCCGCTGCATCAAGCCGGCGCGATCAGTGATTGACACGCGGCGCCAGTACACCTGCGCAGCCGCGGCTTCGCCGATGATTGAGTCAATATGGGCCTGCGTGTGCGGATCGTATTCTGCGAGAACTTCGCCGTTTGCAGGACTTGTTGCGATGATCTTCTTCATACCTGAAGTTGCGGTCGTTGCGTTCTATCTCTTGTTGTGTCTGAACAATTGGCGGCGGCAGACACCAATGGTATACTGCGGGCGTGCACCACCAGTTCGGCCGGCATATAAGTGCCGGTTCGACGCTCAGCCACCATGCCATGATTGGACCTCACAACGACCAACCGGTACTTACTGCGGGCAAGCCCCTGGAAGAAGCCGTGGCAGCTATGGTGCTCGTCCACGGGCGCAACGCCTCGGCGGACAATATCTTGACGCTGACCGACGTCTTCGACAGCGACGACTTTGCGTACCTCGCGCCATCCGCAGCAGGTCATACCTGGTATCCGTATTCGTTTATGGCCGACACCCACATGAACGAACCGGGACTATCCTCCGGCCTGGAGGTACTGTCGTCGTTGGTAAACTCCATTGTTGCAGCCGGTATTCCGACTGAGCGCATTCTGCTCGCCGGCTTTTCGCAGGGTGCCTGCCTCACATGCGAATTCAGCGTGCGCAATCCGGCGCGTTATGGTGGCGTAGTGGCATACAGCGGCGGGCTTATCGGTCCGCCGGGTACGTCGTGGCGCGAGTCGGGCGACTTCGCGGATACACCGGTATTCCTGGGCTGCAGCGACATCGACCCGCACATCCCCGGGTTACGCGTGCAGGAATCCGCAGACGTATTTCGCCGGATGGGTGCCGACGTCACGCTTCGCCTCTACACAGGCATGGGCCACACAGTAAATGACGACGAGGTTCAGTTTACACGGTCGCTCATGGCGGCAATCACCGATCACGACGACTAGATGGCGCGCGAATCAAACCCAACGAGGCTCAAGAAGGAACTCGGCCTGTTCGACGTCTATGCGATCGCAACAGGCGCCATGTTCAGTTCGGGCTTCTTCCTGCTGCCTGGACTCGCAGCAACAAAAGGAGGACCTGCCGTTGTACTCGCGTATCTGCTCGCGGGGATCCTCATCCTTCCGGCGATGCTCAGCAAAGCGGAGCTCAGCACAGCCCTTCCTCGCGCCGGTGGAACGTATTACTTCCTCGATCGCGCCCTCGGGCCGATGTTCGGCACAATCGGCGGCCTCGGCACATTCCTCGCATTGACACTGAAGACAGCGTTCGCCCTTGTCGGCATCGGGGCGTACGCCTCCCTGTACGTTGAGCTTCCAATCAAACCGGTCGCAATTGCACTTACCGTTGCGTTTGTGGCGATCAACGTGGTCGGCGCAAAAGAGAGCAGCGGCTTGCAGCGGGCGCTGGTAACCGTGCTGCTCGTTGTGCTGGCGTACTTCATGGCCGTGGGGGCGTTCGACCTGATCGCGCACCAGCCCGTCGAGCTTACAAAACAGCGTTTTTCTCCATTTCTGCCAAACGGGTTTGCCGGATTGTTGTCGACAATCGGCTTTGTGTTCGTTTCGTATGCCGGATTGACAAAGGTTGCCAGTGTCGCGGAAGAGGTAAAGAACCCGGACAGGAATATTCCACTGGGCATGATCCTGTCGCTGGCGTCAACTAGCCTCGTCTACGTCGTTGGTGTATTCATAGTCGTTGCCGTGCTGGACCCCTCGGTATTGCACAGCGACCTCACGCCGATAGCGACTGCGACCGAGGCGTTTTCTTCCGGACTGCCGGCGTCGGTGGCGGTGCCGCTGATTGTGATTGCAGCACTGGCTGCTTTTGCGTCAACCGGAAACGCAGGCATCATGTCGGCGTCACGCTATCCGTTGGCGATGGCGCGTGATCGGCTGCTGCCGACGCGCTTCGCAAAACTTGGGCGGTTTGGAACGCCGACAACGGCAATCCTGGCTACAGGTGCGTTGATGGTTGTGTTCATTGTCGTACTCGACGAAGAAGGGATTGCGAAGCTGGCCAGCGCCTTCCAGCTCTTCATCTTCATCCTGGTCAACTTCGCTGTAATCGTTATGCGGGAGAGCCGGATCCCGTCGTACGACCCCGGCTATCGATCGCCACTGTATCCCTGGATGCAACTTGCCGGCATGCTGATCTCGCTTGTCCTGATCGCGTCAATGGGTTGGCTGGCTTCGGCGTTTACGCTGGCCGTTGTGGCCGCGTGCCTGCTATGGTATTATCGCTATGCTAGGAAGCACGTCATCAGGGACGGCGCCATCTACCACTGGTTCAGCCGACTCGGGCAGCGCCGCTACGATGACCTCGACCGCGAATTCCGCGGCATCCTGAAAGAAAAGGGACTGCGTGAGGACGATCCTTTTGACGAGACCATTGCACGCGCGCAGGTGATCGAGGCATCACCGTCGATGGCGTTTGAGGACGTGGTGCACAAAGCGGCGGCCCTTTTTGCACGCCGACTACCGGTGCTGGCTGAGCGCATCGCGCAGGGATTCCTCGAGGGTACGCGCACCGGCGCAACACCGTGCTCTGACGGAGCCGCGCTGCCGCATCTTCATGTCCCGGGACTTGACGGACCCGAAGTTGTGCTCGCCCGCTCGCTGTCTGGACTGCACATTGATGTCGGCGACTCGTTTGGTGATGCGCACCCCGTGGACGAACCCGTCCACGCTGTCTTCTTCCTTGTCAGTCCAGAGGAGGATCCGGGGCAACATCTTCGCATGCTCGCGCAGATCGCAAACGTCATCGACGACCCGGACTTCATCGAACGCTGGCTCGCAGCCGGCAGCGTGGCTCACATCAAGGAAGTGCTGCTACGTGACGCACACTACCTGACAATCCGCGTGCATTCGCTGGACCGGACGGCTGAGCTTGTAGGGCAGAAGATCCGCGACCTGGACCTACCCGACCCGTGTCTGGTTGCGGTTATCCGGCGTGGCGACCGCATGGTTGTGCCGAGGGGTGACACGGTTCTGGAGGATGGCGACCGCCTTACCGTAATCGGCACGCCGGTGGTTCTGGAGGCGCTGACTGATCGCTACGTGCCGATAGACTGATCGCTACGTGCCGATCAACTGATTCGCGCAGCCGGGTGGGCCGGGCGCAAGTAACACGCCAGGCGCATCAACCGTAGCGCCCCTCGATATAGTTGGCGGTCTCTTCGTTCTCCGGGGTAACGAACATCTCCTCTGTCTTGCCATGCTCAACCATCTTGCCCATGAGCATGAAGGCACACTCGTCGCTGGCTCGACGTGCCTGCGCCATGTTGTGCGTGACAATCAGAATGGTGTACTCACCGCGCAACTCCCAGATAAGCTCCTCGATCGCCTCAGTCGCAGCGGGATCGAGTGCTGAGCACGGCTCGTCCATGAGCAATAGCGAGGGCTTTACGGGCAACAAGCGGGCAATACAAAGCTTCTGTTGTTCCTCAAGCGAAAGCTCCGTCGCTTTCTGATCAAGCCGGTCTTTCACTTCGTCCCAGAGAAGAACTTTCCGAAGCGATTCCTCTACGAGTTCAGCCTCCCGTTGCCGATCCTGTCTGCCCTGCGATGCATGCAGTCGAAATCCGAAGGCAACGTTGTCCCTTATCGACAGCGGAAACGGATTGGGTCGCTGAAACACCATCCCCACTTCTTTCCGGAGTTGGGGCATGGAGACGTCGTCATCAAGGATGTTCTTGCCAAGAACCTCGA
>JAUIJQ010000031.1 GCA_030431165.1 Rhodothermia bacterium
CGCAGAAGACGACGATGTACGAGATCGGATTCAAGCAGGGACTTGGCGACTTTGTGGTAGATGTGACGGGCTACTATCGCGATGTGCGCGATTGGATCTCAACGTCACCGGTACAGACGACGGCTCAGCCTGGCGTCAACTACGTTGTGTATGCAAACCGTGACTACGCAAACACGCGTGGCCTCACGCTCTCACTCTCACGTACGTTTGCCGACAACTTCGGCTTTGACGCGTCTTACACGTATCAGGTTGTTGACGGCTCAAATTCCAACCCGGCCGACGAGTTCTTTTCGTTGCAGGGCAACAACCAGCCGACGATTGCGCTGCTTCCGCTTAACTGGGATCAGCGCCACAAGTTTGCGGGTGCGTTCTACCTCGGCGGAGACGATTGGGGTGCATCAACGCGCTTCAGAATTGAGTCAGGCTTCCCGTATACGCCGACGTTCCTTGAAGCATCAACCAGTGGCAACGATGTGCAGCCCGAGTTTGCCACAAACTCGCGACGGATGCCGGGTACCTACGAGTTTGACTTAAGCCTCTACAAGGAGTTCAGCCTCGGCGGGTTGACGCCGCGCGTCTTCCTTGATGTGTTCAACATTCTTGATCGTCGCAACGTCGTAAACGTCTACGGCGACACCGGCGAACCCGATGTGACCATACTCCAGTTGCAGACGAGCTCTTTTGATCCCGGCTTCTTCGTTCAGCAGACGAATTACCGGGAGCCGCGACGTATTCAGCTCGGTCTGGAGTTCAAGTTTTGACGATGAAATCATCCATGATGCGACAGCAGAGTCAACTACGCGGGAGGGTTTCCCTTCCCGCGATCGTGGCGGTCGTCACCCTCGCGTGCGCGAGTGTTGCGCCCGTCGCTGTGCACGCGCAGTTTGTTGATCGAAATCACGTCCCCTCGACCGAGCGGACTGACTCGTTTGAGCGCCGCGCTGACAACATCGACGGAAACAACGTCCGCGCCACTATTACAAACTGGACGCAGACAGCTCAGAGCGGAAACCCTGGTGACTTCTTCTACGAGTGGCCGAAGAACACAAACCGGATTTACATCGCGCTGACGCAGCTGTGGGTCGGGACGAAGATTCCGCAGTTTGAGGGTGGCAACGACCTGTACATCCTGGACGTCTCGGATTTTCGAACAAACCCTGTCGACGAGAACATCTCGTGGACGTTTGAGCCGATCAAGGGCTATGTCAATCCGGGTGGCGAGGGTATCGCCCAATCGGATGAACCAGAATCCTGGCCGACGTTTTGGCCCGACAAGTTGAGCGACGCCGGTGACCCGGGTTGGTCGGGCTCCTGGAACGGATTGTTTGGTCGCGACATCTTCAACGCCGACCAGGAGTTCTTCTACAAAGTTGGCGACGACCAGTACAACCGGTATCCGGCGTACTTCCCCGATTCGACGGACCTCACCCGCAAGGGGATGGGCCTTGTCGCTGAAGTAAGGACGCTGGCCTGGAGCCAGATTCTGATTGACGACGTGATCTTCCTGATTCATGGCGTCAAGAACGACGGGACCGAAGACCTGTCGCAAGTCGGGATGTCGATGTGGCTCGCTGACCTTGTTGGTGGTGACGCGTCTGACGACATCCCCTTCTTTGATCTGCTCGAAGACGTCGCGTTTATGACAGACGCTGACGGCGTTGGAACCGAGCCGTTTGGTTCAGACCCGGTCGGTGAGGCGGCGTTCGCATTTCTCGAAACGCCGGGCAACGCTGACGACCGCATCGACAACGACGCCGACGGCTCGACGTCGGCCGAGTGCACCCCGGCGGTCGGCGAATGCAACAGCCCGATTGTACCGGAGTCGTTCCTGGTTGGGGAGGATCCGACGAACGGAATCGACGACAATGGCAATGGTCTGATTGACGAGAACGAGACCCACGTTGCGTTCAGCGGTGGTCAGGCGGAGAACATCGGCGTGGGTTACGCTGATGGAATCGATAACGACCAGGACGGCGAATCAGGGAGTCCGGTTGTTACGGCTGAGATGATTTCAGCCTCAGCCGCAAACTCATTCCGGATCTGGCCGCCCGATCCCAACGATGCCGTTCAGCAGGGTGTTGTACACCTTATTGGTGTGGGTGACGACGACTTGGGCCTGCCGTTCGCTGACAACATTGACAACGATGAATCGGCAGTTGTGCCAACCGCTGCGTACCCCTACCTCTTCGAGACGGGTTCGCCTGTTGTGACTCAGGAGATCGTTGATGCTGCGGCGTCGGATCCCTACGGTCGGTATCGGGTGCCTGGTACCTCGATCATACTGTATGCCGTGGGCCCCGAAGATCTTGGAAAGCCGTACGCTGACGGACTCGATAACGACGATGACGGCGCGGTCGACGAGGGTATTGACGAGGGCTTCGACGAGATGATCGACGAGAGTCGCCAGGACGGCATCGACAACGACGGCGACTGGAACGTGCTCCAGAATGACGCCGGACTTGACGGGATCGGATTCTCGGGCGATGCGGGTGACGGCGACGGCCAGCCCACGACTGGTGCGGGTACTGACCTGCCTGGTGAACGAAACCTCGACAAGACGGATGTATCCGAGTCTGACCAGATCGGGATCACAAACGTCCAGATTACAGCGGCCTTCTCGATCAACTTCGCGTCGCAGTCAGACCGCTTCCTGTTCCTGACGTACATGATTCCGGGTCTCTTTGACGCTGATATCCCCGAGCCCGGTGAAAACGACCTCGTGGTTTCGAGCGGGCTGTTCCCATTGCGGGCCGGTCAGACCGAGCGCATCTCGCTTTCGATCCAGCTTGGTCTTACGCGCGAAGAAGTACTGGACTCGCGGGACAATGCGCTTCAGGCGTATCTCGAGGACTACCAGTTTGCGCAGGCTCCGGTGACGCCTGAAGTCAGTGCGGTGACGGGTGATGGCCGCGTCACACTGTATTGGGATTCGGATGCTGAGGACTCGTATGACGATTTCCTTGCGGGCCTTGGCCGCGACCCCAACGACTTCGAGGGGTACCGCATTTATCGCTCAACCGATCCTGCCTTCCTGGATCCGCGCGTGATCACAGACGGGCGAGGCAACCTGCTTTTCAGGAAGCCTGTTGCGGAATTTGATCTCATCGACGAGCACGTCGGGTTCCACCCGACCGATGTCAACGGGGTCAAGTTCTACATGGGCAACAACTCGCGCGACGCGGGTGAAGACGAACGCGGTCTTGCGCATAGCTGGACCGACTCGACGGCTGTCAACGGCATTACTTATTTCTACGCCGTGACTGCTTTTGACTACGGGTCAGCAATCGACAATATTCCGCCGACAGAGACGCCGATCCGAATTCAGCGACTTGCGGACGGTACCATCAGGACCGGGACCAACGTCGTCACGGTTGTGCCAACCGCACCCGTGTCGGGTTACCAGAACGCTGACCTTTCGTCTGACAACGGGTTCCTCATTCGTACCCAAGGGTCAACGTCGAGTACGATTCGCTACGAGGTGTACGATCCGACGGTTATTGCGGATGGACACCAATTCCGAATCACGTTTGAGGATACGCTGAAGGCGGGCACGGGCTCTACACCCGATACGTTGACGACAAAGAATTTCAGCCTGACCGACCTCACGGATAATCGGCTACTTCTGGATCGATCTGATGCGCTGGGGGCAAACAAGGAGTTTCCACTGTTTGATGACTTTGGCGACCCGCTGGGCTTCAGGCTGTTCTTTACGTCAGCGCCGTTTGTTGCCGTAAATGTGCCGCAGACCTGCTGGAATAAGGTTGATGGCGTTTGTCCGGCAACCCGAGAGGTCATGCCGACAACGCTGGAGCCGTACGAGGCGGCAGGCTTTATCAAAGGGCTCAGGAATCCGACAGATTATCGGGTTCGCGTCGTTGGGCCCGGGGAGGGCATGTCGCGTGAGTTGGAGGTTCGGAGGGGACTTACGATACCCGCGCGCCCGACAAATGTTAGAGTCTATCGCCTTTCGCCAGAAGGAGAAGAGACAGAAATCGATTACGCATTCGCTGACATTACGGGTGACGACTTCATCAGCATTCTGTCGACGGAGCCCGCCTCGTTTTCCGCGGATCCACAGGATGGCGAGAGCGATCTCATCATTCTCTACGAGACGAAAGTGGGCGCAGATGATGAGCCGGAAATCTTTACGTGGCGCATCGGACTGAACTTCACCGTGGCCAACACACGCTTTCCTGAGCAGGGGGACGTGGCTGATATCATTCTGAGGAAGCCGTTCCTCTCGTCTGATGCGTTTGAGTTTCAGACGTCTTTGCCGAGCGTGGACACAAGCAACCCCGATTCGCTCCTCGCTCGCGTCAAGGTTGTTCCGAACCCGTACGTCGCAACGAACCAGTTCGAAACGCTGAATCCGTTTGCGACGGGTCGTGGACCAAGAGTAATCAAGTTCATGAACCTGCCGCCCGAGGCGACGGTGCGCATCTTCACGGTAGACGGAAAACTGGTTCGTGTTCTGTACCTGAGCGAAGGTTCGAATAACGGGCTGACGCCCGATGCGCTATTGAACGGTACGCTGGATTGGGACCTCGAAAGTGAGGATGGGCTCTCGGTTGCGTACGGCGTGTATCTGTATCAAGTCGAAGCCCCGGGAATCGGTGAGACAACGGGGACCTTCGCAATTATCAAGTAGGACATGGCTCGAAGACACATCAGATTGTCCGCAGCCGGCCTTCGCGGCGCTGGCCTCGGCATGGCGCTGCTTGCCGTGATCGCGGTAAGCCTGACGCCGATGTCCAGTTCGGCTCAGTTTGACAACACGACGCGCACCGTGACAAAGCGCGGTACCACGGCCGCCGGATTCCTCGGCATTCCTGTCGGAGCGCGCGGCGCCGCGATGGGGGGGGCGATATCCGCTTCGGTTGATGACCTGTCATCGATTTACTGGAACGTCGGCGGACTCGCAGCGCAGCAAGGTGGTGCGGCAACGGTAGAATATGCGACGTGGCTCGCGGATATCGACTTCAACTACTTTGCGGTTGCGCAGCGACTTGGCGGTGCGACGCTTGGCCTGGCCATTACGTCGATGCGCACGCCCGAAATGGAGGTGACCACGGTAGCCGCACAGGACGGCACCGGTGAAACGTACACGGCTTCGTCATATGCGCTGGCGCTGGCCTACGCGCGTCCCCTTACGGATCGTTTTTCTATTGGAGGGTCGGTCAAGCTCATCAGTGAGCGCATCTGGAACTCAACGGCAAACGGCGTTGCATTTGACGTGGGCACAACGTTCGTGACGCCTTTCCGCGGCGTGCGTCTTGGGGCGTCGATTTCCAACTTTGGGACCAAGATGCAGATGGGTGGCGACGACCTGCTCGTCAAGGTTGACATCGATCCGAACAACGGGGGCAACAACGAGAGCAACCGTGCTTCGTTGAATACAGATGCATTTGATCTCCCTTTGACGATGCGCATCGGGCTGGCAAGCGATGTAGTATCAACCGAGCGCACGCGGTTCACGCTAGCGGTTGACGCCATGAACCCGAACAATAGTGAGCAATACATGAATGTGGGTGCCGAAATCGGCCTGCTCGGCGACCTGTTTCAGGTTCGCGGCGGTTATGCCGAGTTGTTTCTCGGCGACCCGGTTCGTTCATGGACGGTGGGGGCCGGACTACGGTACCGGTTCGCGCCGCTCAACCTTGCAGTGGATTATTCCTACGAGGTAATGGAGTATTTCGCTGACGTTAATCGATTCACGGTTTCACTAATGTGGTAGTTATGATCGCGAATCTTGGCCAGCAGCCGCCGTGCGATGGCTGCTGACCGGTCCTTCAGTAGAGAGGGACAATTGAGGGAGAGAGGGGAGGACAACGCACACTCATACGCACCAAAACAACAGAAGCTAACCATGCGCATATCTACGATACGATACGCGGGTATCCTGTTAGCGGTACTGATGGTGTTTTCCGCGGGGCAAGCGTACGCACAGCGTAACGTCACCCTACGGCTTAACACCGCGACCGCACCGGATACCCTTCGGACAACCGACGAGATACAGGTCCGCGGTTGTCTCGAGGGATGTGAGGGCGATCAGTCCGCACTCCCGGGAGACGGTGTCATTGCCTGGAACGACAATACCACGTTGAAGCCGATGAACATCGGTGGAGACTACTGGGAAACGACGTTTCAGGTACAGGACGACACCACGATGTTCTTCAAGTTCTATTCGCAGCTGCTTGAGGATGATGGAGTAGGCGGATGGGAAGATGGCGACAACCATCAGCTTGAGTCCGGAACCGGTGACACGACCTTTACGCTTCACTATTACCGGAAGGGTTCCGGTGCAGCGTACGACTGGCGACCGTTTGAATCGAAAGAGGACACGATTGCCGTGTGGTTCCGGGTGTACATGGCCACACCCAACGGCGACGTTCAGGGCTACGACCCGGATGCTAACGCGCCCGATCAAACGGTGGGGATTCGAGGAGACAGTCTCGACAGCGGCACCGCATTCGTCCCTCCATTTAGCTGGGGATCAACTAATGCAACATTAGAACGCGAGTCGACCACCTCGGGGCAGCCAGGCTATGATCTCTACAGCGGCGTAGTTTACTACCCGTCAGCATTCGCCGGGATGGAGCAGGCATTCAAGTTTGTCGTCGAGAACGGAGGAAACGTCGGATGGGAGGACAGAACGGGAGGTGATCGCAGATTCACTGTGCCCGATTCGGACTCGACGCTGCAGTGGGTGTACTTCGGTGACGAAGCGCCATCGCAAGAAGAGCCCGTGATGTCCGAAGTCATCTTCACCGTTGACCTCGAGGCCTTCGAGGAGATTGGCATTTTCCGTAAGTCACGTGGTGACACGATCGAAGTGCGCGGCGACTTCAATGGGTGGGACTGTCCTGCGCCCGGTGACGACTGCTTGCTCCAGGAGGTGTTTGGTGTCAACCAGTTTGAACGAGCAATCACGATATCAAGAGTCCCGAACAGGTCATTCTTCTACAAGTACTACCTGAACTTCGACAATGACGCGTTCATGACGGAGTTTGGCGTGGAGCCGCCAAACGGCTGGGAAGAAGGATTTCAGACGGGGATCAATCGCGAACGCATATTCACTGGTGAGGCGGTTCAGGACTTGGGTGTTACCCGATTCAACGAGGTGAGATCTGAGAACGTGATCCCGGATGGGACCTCGATTGACCTCAACTTCACGGTTGACATGTCGAGTACCTCCACAGTTCAGCCGTTTAATCCGGCTGGTGGCGACTCGGTATTCATTACTGTTGAAGATCCAATCTTTGCGTTTACGCAGGGATACACCGACTTCATTAGCGCGCCGGACTTTCCGGATGTTATCGGTGTCCTGACCGATGACGACACTGATGGTGTTTACACCGGCACGTTGACCATCAATGGTCCGACATACGGCGTGCTGACGTGGCGCTACACCTATGGGCAGCGAGTCGCTGGTGTTTACACCGGTTTCACCGAGCCCGGGAACGGCAACGGGCCCGTGCCCGGCCGACGTCGTGCATTCTGGATGATGCCGAACCCGGACGGGTCGTGGCCTGCATCGTACGACCTGACCGATGCGTTCCAACCTGAAGAAGAAACAGCGCTGCCGTTTAACACAAACACCGTCGCCGTCGAACAGATTGGATCTGATCTGCCCGAAACGGTGACCCTGATGTCTAACTATCCGAACCCGTTCAGCGAGTCTACCTCGTTTGAGTACACGGTGACGGAAAAGACCGACGTCAAGATCAGCGTGTACAACGTCATCGGTCAGCACGTCGCCACGGTAGTCGACGCGGTTCAGCCTGCGGGCACCTACCGCGCCAACTTCGAGGCGAAAGACCTGGCCAGCGGCACGTACTTCTATCGACTGGAAACCAACGGACGGGTCATGTCCCGACCAATGATTCTCGTCAGGTAGAACACTACGCTCTGCTGTAGCAAAGACGGCCGCCGGCTGTGATAGTCGGCGGCCGTTCTTATTGATTGTAACAATGATTCCTCTGGCTCCAACTCATCAGTTCAAGTCGACCCCACGCGCTGTCGGGTTGCTCGCGATCCTGCTGACGCTTCTTTTTGCGTCGCCGACAGAATCATCCGCCCAAAGCGTCGATGTTCTTTTTCGGTACGTCCGCCAGCCGTCCGACAGCTTCGTGCGTGTGTACGCGCCTGGTGAGTTCAACAACTGGGGCCCCAACAGCAGCGGAGTGATCGCCCCGAGTGCTCCGTCACAAATGACCTTTGACGCGGCATCCGGTGAGTATCAGTACGCGGTTTCCCTCGCCCCGGGCAACGACTACCAATACAAGATTCACTTCCACTACAACGATTCGGGGAGCAACTGGCAGTGGATATCCGACCCCAATAACCCGCGGGTCAACGTCAACGATAACAACAACTCGCAGGTGTTCGTATCCGACCCGATGACGTTCCAGCTCATCAGGGAGGAAGATGCAACAGGGAAGGTCATTGCCGTCTCTGCCGGGCTCTATGGCACACACCCCGTGACCGCGATTGCATTTGAGATCAACGGCGTCGAGATGGACGGATTGCCGCACTTCGACACGGATGACCGCGTATTCCGCTACACGCTGCCCACCCCTGTCCCCGGTGGTTCGCAGTTCAAGATCACGGTCACCGACGACCAGGGCGGCATGGCGACTGACGAGATCGGGCTCATCCCACCACTCGTCGAAGACGCCCCGCTACCACCGGGCGTGCGCGACGGCATCACCTACGACGACGGTGATCCGACAAAAGTCACGCTGAGCCTGTTCGCGCCCGGCAAGAACTACGTCCACCTTATCGGCGACTTCAACAACTGGACTGCTTCACCGGATTACCTGATGAAGCGGGATTCAATCAATGCTGATAGCATACGTTTCTGGCTGACACTGTCAGGGATAACGCCAACGGTTGAGTACGCATTCCAGTACCTCGTCGACGGAGACATTCGTATCGCGGATCCCTATTCGCCCAAAGTGCTTGTCCCCGGAGACGACGCGTTTATTGGCGACACGTACCCGGGTTTGAAAGCGTATCCCTCCGCGCAGACAACCCATCCGGTGAGCGTGTTCTCTACAAGCGGAACGGCTTTCAACTGGCAGCACCGTGACTATGACCGCCCCGAGCAAGAAGAGCTCGTGATCTACGAGTTGCTGGTCAGGGACTTCATCGCGGATCACGATTATTCCACGATGATCGACACGCTCGACTACCTCGATCGCCTTGGTATAAACGCCATCGAGCTCATGCCCGTGTCGGAGTTTGAGGGCAACGAGAGCTGGGGATACAATCCCAGCTTCCACCTCGCGCTCGACAAGTATTACGGGCCACCCGACGACTTCCGGCGTTTCATCGACGAATGCCACGCGCGTGGTATTGCCGTCATCCTCGATGTGGTGTACAACCACGTGACCGGCTCATCACCGCTCGCGCGGTTGTATGGTGGGGCAACGTCAGAGAACATCTATCTGAATACGTCGGCGCGACACCCATTCAACGTATTCTTTGACGTCAACCACGAGAGCACCGCAACCAAGTACTGGCTCGACCGGGCCAACGAATACTGGATCGACGAATTTGATATCGACGGATTCCGCTTCGACCTGTCAAAAGGCTTCACGCAATTCAACTCGGGTGACAACGTAGGTCTCTGGGGCAACTACGACGCGAGCCGCGTTGCACTCCTCAAGCGTATGGCCGACAAGATCTGGTCGGTAGACTCGTCGACGTATATCATCCTCGAGCACTTCGCGGATAACGATGAAGAAGAGGAGTTGGCCGAGTATCGCACGGGCGAGGGCATGCCGGGGATGATGTTGTGGGGCAATATGAACCACGAGTACAACGAAGCGACCATGGGGTTCAACGCGGGCAGCAACTCCGATCTCTCGTGGGGTTACTACCGCGAGCGCAACTGGTCTGTCCCTAACCTCGTCACCTACATGGAGAGCCACGACGAGCAGTGGCTCATGTTCAAGAACCTGTCGTTTGGTGCATGTGTCGAAGCGCCTTTGGGTGGATCGGGTTGTGACATTGACGGCAGTCCGTACAACACG
Organism: Rhodothermia bacterium; assembly: GCA_030431165.1. Classification (GTDB taxonomy): domain Bacteria; phylum Bacteroidota; class Rhodothermia; order Rhodothermales; family JABDKH01; genus JANQRN01. Next base: position 10,038 of record JAUIJQ010000031.1, read on the forward strand.
CGCGACCTCGACGTGGCGCTCGACAGGCAGAAGCTCGCCGGCGCGTTTTTCTTCCTGGTCCCGGGGCCGAAAATGATGTGGCAGTTCGGGGAGCTGGGGTACGGGTATGGTCCCGACGGGCGCGACTGTCTCAGGCCCGGTGACGAGCTCGGTGATTGTCCGGCGGGGACGCCGTCACGCGTTGGTAACAAGCCGATCCGCTGGGAGTACCGTGCAGACCCGCTGCGCTGGAAGTTATACCAGACGTGGTCGGCGCTGATTAACCTGCGACGCGAGCATCCGGCGTTTCATGATCCGGCGTCATTTCGGACCGGCTCGCTAAGTGGCGACGTGAAGACGCTGGTGCTGAACCATCCGTTTGACATGGACGCCGTCGTGGTGGGCAACTTTGCCGTCTCTGGCCGGACGGCAACCCCCGGGTTTCTCTACACGGGGACGTGGTACGAGTACTTCTCAGGCGACAGCCTGGAAGTCACAGATACGTCGATGACTATTGATTTGCAGGCGGGGGAGTTCCGTGTCTATACAACTGAGCGCTTGCCGCAGCCCGAACCGGGTATCATTACCGTGGGGAACGAAGACGTCCCGGTCGCAGCCGCATCGTTTGACATGGATCCGGCGTATCCGAATCCGGCATCAACAGTGGCCACCGTTTCGTTTAGAACGGCGACTACGGGATTCGTGACGCTTCGCTTGTTTGATGCCCTGGGAAGGGAGGTAGGGCGCATTGTGGACGGTGACCTTCCCGCCGGCGAGCACGTGAGGGGCATCGACGTGGCGGGGCTCGCATCGGGCGTGTACTTTTATCAACTGACCGCTGACGGCCGGCGCAAAACGAAGTCGCTGGTTATTGACTAGCGCGCGAAGCACGCACAACCGGCACGCAGAGTTGGGGTATTAAGCTTTAGGCAGGTCCATCATGAGAGTGATTTTGCGAGTTGTTACAGTGGCGATGGTCGCCTTTCTCGGCGGCTGCGCCGGCGGCGGATCGAACGCCGGCGGCGGGCACGGTGACGGTGCGTTTGACCCGAATGTTGCCGTGCCGGATTGGGCCGCTGATGCGGTGTTTTACCAGATCTTTCCGGAGCGCTTCGCAAACGGCGACCCGTCAAACGACCCGACGTGGGAGTCCCTGGAGTACCGCGAGACAGTGCCGCGATCGTGGGCGATTACGCCGTGGACCGGTGACTGGTACGCGCGCTCAGCCTGGGAACGGGCATCGGGTGATGACTTCTACGAGAACGGCGTTTTTCATCGTCGCTACGGCGGCGACCTGCAGGGTGTAATTGATCGCCTCCCGTACATCGAACGGCTGGGGATCAACACGATCTACTTCAACCCGGTTTTTTACGCCCGCTCGTTACATAAGTACGACGGAAACACCTATCACCATGTGGATCCGTACTTCGGGCCTGATCCTGAAGGTGACCTTGCGTTGATGGCATCGGAAGACGCGCTGTCTGACACGTGGGTGTGGACCGAAGCCGACAAGCTGTTCCTGACGCTGCTTGACGAGGCCCATGCGCGCGGAATCAGAGTGATCATCGACGGTGTCTGGAACCACACCGGTCGGGACTTCTTCGCATTCCAGGACCTCGTGGAGAATCAGGCGGAGTCGCCGTACAGGCACTGGTACATCGTGGACAGCTTCGATGACCCGGATACGCCTGACAACGAGTTCAGCTACAAAGGCTGGTGGGGCGTTGAGACGCTGCCCGAGTTTGCGAACAACGAAGACGAAACCGATCTGCACCCTGACCCGAAGGCGTACGTCTTTCGGGCAACGGCGCGTTGGATGGATCCAAACGGCGATGGAGATCCGTCGGATGGCATCGATGGGTGGCGTCTCGACGTGACCGAAGAAGTGCCGCAGCAGTTCTGGGCGGACTGGAATACGCACGTTCGCGAACTCAATCCGGATGCCTACACCGTCAGCGAGATCTGGAACGAGGCAAGTGAGTGGGTCACCCACGCCGGATTCTCAGCGACGATGAACTACCACGCGTTTGCCCTGCCGATCAAAGGGTTCCTGATCGACAACCAGGTCAGTGCCGACGAATTTGAGCAGATGCTTGTTGATCGGGCCGCGAAGTACCCGAAGCGTATTCAGTACGGTTTGCAGAACCTCGTAGAAAGCCACGACACCGACAGGCTTGCGTCGATGATTGTAAACCGCCGCACCGAGTACGCTGATCGCGACTGGTTTGACTACGACCGCGGGGGCGTGTCCCCGCGAGGTGGCGGCGAGTATGACATCAGGAAACCCAATGCGGATGAGCGGCGCATCCAGCGTCTCGTTGCACTGTTTCAGATGACCTACGCCGGTGCACCCATGGTGTACTACGGGACTGAAGCCGGCATGTGGGGCGCCGACGATCCTGACGACCGGATGCCGATGACCTGGCCCGAGATGTCGTTTGATGATCAACAAACGGATCCGCGCGGGCGTGCACGCGCCGCTGACCCGGTTGGATTTGACGAGCAGCTTTTTGCGTTCTATCAAACGGCAATAGCCGGTCGTCACGAGCATGAAGCGCTGCGCCGCGGCGACATCCAGTTCCTCGACACCGGTGAGGCGAACACGGTTGCATTCTTGCGTGAAAGCGACCGGGAGGCCGTACTCGTTCTGATGAACCGAAGCGAAGACGAGGTTGTGTTGCGCTTCGACGAGGATGACATTCCGATCGCTGATGCTGACATTCTGTACGACACGTCTTACGAATCCGAGAATGGCGTGGCACTGATTGCATCAGCCGGCACGCTGGAGTTCACGGTGCCGGCGCTGACCGGGGCAGTCGTTGTATCCGTTTCGGGCGAGTAACATGAAACGTCTCCTCGTTCTGGTCCTGCTGGTTGCGCTGAGCGGGTGCAGCCGAGACGATGGAATCGTCCGCGTGACGATATGGCATCAGAAGGTGGGTCCCGAGCGCGACTTCTTTGAGCAGGTCGTGGAGGAGTACAACGCAAGCCACACCGATCACCAGATCCAGTCGCTCTACCGCGAGAACGAGGAGAACCGCAACCTCTTTATCATTGCGTCGGCCGGCGGACAGGGCCCCGACATTATCTACGGCCCTGCTGACAACGTCTCGATCCTCGCGACGACCGAGACGATCCGTCCGGTCACGGACGTGA
>JAUIJQ010000032.1 GCA_030431165.1 Rhodothermia bacterium
GCTGATTCCGCTTCCCGACGGCGAGCTATTCGGGATCGGCGTGCAACTCGCGGACCTGGCGATCTTGTCGCAGGAGTTCGGCATTGTAAATCGCGACCTGTCGTTTGGTGAAGCGGTTGTTGCCGGCGTTCAGGAGACCTGGCGGTATGGCTCGCTGGTGGTCACTAGTCTTTACCGCGTGGTCAGGGGCAGAGACTCGGTTCGGCAGACCATGGGCGGGCCGATTGAGATCGGACGCCAGACAGGTCGTGCCCTCCAGCAGGGACTCGGCGAATTCTGGCGTATCGTTGCCTTCCTGTCGATCACACTCGGGATCGTAAACATTCTGCCCATTCCCGCACTTGATGGTGGGCACCTCGTATTTCTTATTTACGAGGGAATCACCAGACGTGAGCCTTCGCTCCGCGTACGCATCGCGCTGCAGAACGTCGGGATGTTTGTACTGCTCGTCTTTATGGCGTTCATGGTTATCAACGACATTCTTCGTCTGTGACCGAACAGGGGACCGAAACCGTGCCCACAACGCCGGTCACTGAAGCTACATCCGACAAACAGGCGCAGCAGACATTGCGCGAGCGGGGCCCAATCCCGCGGCACGTTGCGATCATCATGGATGGCAACGGTCGATGGGCGCGTGAGCAGGGGCGCGCACGCGTCACGGGACATCGCGAGGGCGTTGAATCCGTCCGTGATATCACCGAAGCAGCGCGCGAACTCGGTGTCTCGTACTTGACACTCTACACGTTCAGTACCGAGAACTGGCAGCGCCCGCGCAAGGAAGTGAACGCGCTGATGCGGCTCCTTGTGAAGACCACGCGAAATGAACTAAAGACACTCAGTCGCAACGGGGTCCGCCTCAACGCGCTCGGTGATCTTTCGCAGCTTCCTCCTGATGCGCAGAAGGAGCTGCAGTTCGCGATGGACGAGACGGCAACCAATACGGGGATGACCCTCAATCTTGCGCTATCGTATAGCGGACGATGGGAGATTGCTCGAGCAGCGCGGTTGCTGGCACTGGAGGTGGCCCGGGGTGCGATTGACGAAAAAGATCTCGACGAGGATGCCGTTTCGCGCCATTTGTCCACGTCTGGGATGCCGGATCCGGATTTGTTGATTCGTACGGGTGGCGAATTCCGGATCTCGAACTTCCTGCTCTGGCAGTTGGCGTACACGGAACTCTATTTCGCGGACTGCTACTGGCCCGAGTTTCGGAGGGAGAAACTGTATCAGGCCATCGCAGATTTCCAGGACCGCGACCGCAGGTTCGGGACGGTGAAAGACGACGGCTGAGGCCGTGCTGTCTGCGGCAGAAGGGCAATATTCGCCCCGTGCTCTTCGTTACGCCTTCGAAACCACCGTCGTGCTGTGTAGTTAACGCTGGCGCGCCCAAACTCGCGGTCTGGCCCAACGACGCACGCCGGCCCGTCACCCCGACGTACACCGACGTACTGTCCCACACGCTGTTTTCTGACTTGCAAGTCACCGACAAACCGGAATCCCGCGCGCTGTTTACCAGCCGAAGCGTATCAGTTGCTGCCGCCTGCCTGGCGTTCGCCGTTCTTGCCCTGCCGGCAATCGCGCAAACGAACCCGTTTGAAGAGGAGGCAGGCCAATACGAGATCCTCGGTATCTCGGTAGAAGGAGCGGAAAGCGATTTCACCCGGACGTATGTGAGGCAGAGTTCGGGGCTGAGCGAGGGCCAGACTATTACCATTCCCGGAGATCCGTCGCTCAGCGACGCGATCAGATCGATCTATCGATTTGGCTCCTTCTCGGATGTGAAGATCATCGAGGAGCGCAGGCTCGATGACGGCATCTATCTCGCCATCCATGTCAAGGAAGAGCCCAAACTGTCAGACTTCAGGATCGAAGGCGTAAAGCGCAGTCATCGCAAGAAGATCGCTGAAGACCTGCCGCTTATCCGGCGGAGTCCGTTGCGGCCGGAGGCAATCGAAAACGCGAAGCGGGTAATCAGGGAATTCTACCTCGAGAAAGGCTATCCGTTGGTTCAGACTGAAGTAAGTACGGTCGAGGATCCCGAGACGAACACACTGGAGGTCGTGTTTGATATTGACAAGGGGCCGAAAGTGCGCGTGCAGGAGATCGCGGTCGAGGGCAATGAGGCGATTTCGGATCGGGCCGTGCGCAAGACCATGAAGACGAAGGAGCGCACATGGTGGAAGTTCTGGCAGAAGTCAAAGTATGACCGGTCCCGCTATCAGGAGGACCTGGAGCGGGTTGTCGAACTGTACAACGAACAGGGCTACTACGGTGCCCGCCTCGTCTCGGACAGCGTTTATGTTCGGAATGAAGAGAGCGACCCCGGCATGGTGATCGCACTGACGGTCGAGGAAGGCCCGCAGTATCAAATCCGGGATATCGAGTGGGACGGTAACACCGTCTATACCGACGAAGAACTGGAGACGGCCCTTGGGCTTGCTGATGGTGACACGTACAACGGCAAGCGGCTGACCGAGAACCTGTTTGGCAACAAGAACAGCTCAGACGTTGCGTCCCTGTATTTCAATCGGGGCCACATGCGTTTCCGGGTTGAGCCGAAGATTCGCGCGGTAGGTGAAGATTCGCTGGACATCATGATGGACATCAGCGAAGGTGAGGTTTACCGCTTCGGTACGATTGGAATTGCCGGCAACCAGAAAACGAAGGAGCATGTTATCCGTCGGGAGCTGGTCACGCTGCCGGGACAGACGTTTAGTCGGGATGCCATTCAGGAGTCGATCAGGCGGCTGCTGCAGCTCAATTACTTCAGTCAGGAGTCACTCGCTGGTGGCCCGGGTATCGACGTAAATGACGCCGAAAACACCGTTGACCTGGAGTACACGGTAGAGGAGACGGGAAGCGATCAGCTCGAACTGTCGGGCACGTGGGGCAGCTTCGGCCTGATCCTGCAGTTGCGCTTTACGTTCAACAACTTCTCGATGCAGAACGTGCTCAAAGGGAAGGAATGGCGACCGTTACCGTCGGGCGACGGGCAGCGTCTTTCGGTCGGTATTCAGACAAATGGCCGTACGTATCAGCAGTACTCGTTGTCATTTGCCGAACCGTGGTTCCGGGGCAAACCTCGGCAGGTTGGTTTTTCGCTTTCGTACTCGCGGATCAACGCAAGCATTTACAGTTCGCTTTCAAGCGGAAAGCTGAGTACGATGTCGTCCAGGTTGTTCTACGACCAGGCGCTCAAGTGGCCTGACCGGTTCTTCCGTACGTCTACCTCGATCGGGTACCAGTACTTCAACAACGACGATTATATCTCGACGCTGGACCAGGGCGTAAGCCATCAGTTTACGCTGCGTCAGACGCTGTCGAGGAATTCCACCGACCATCCGATATTCCCGACATCCGGGTCCCGACTTACGTTGTCAGCGGAGGTTGCACCGCCGATCGGTGATCTCGTGCAGTATCACAAATGGCGCTTCCAAACAAATTGGAACGTGCCGATCGGAAAGAAATTTTCGGTTGGACTAAACACTGATTTCGGATTCCTCGGCTCGCTCACAGGAGAGCGCGTTGACTTCGAGCGATTTGTAGTCGGCGGCAGTCCGTTTGAGACCTCCGGATTCAACACGTTCTTCGGTAAGGACATCGTGTATATGCGTGGGTATCCGATTTCAGTAATCGGGCCACGTCAGGACGATGACCCGATTGGTGGACTCATACTGAACAAGTTTACGGGCGAGTTCAGGTGGGGTGCGATCCAGTCGCCTCAGCTCCAGGCGACACCGTATCTGTTTGTTGACGCGGCGAATACGTGGGATTCGTTCAGCGCATACAACCCGGCGCAGCTATTTCGGTCAGCCGGACTTGGAGTACGCGTCTTTCTGCCCATCCTTGGCATGGTCGAGTTGGCGTACGGTCGCAATCTCGACGAATTCCTGCCCATCGACAGTGGTGACACGGGAGAGAAGCGGTGGCTCTTCCAGTTCACAATTGGGCAGGGATTTGGCCAGTAGTAGGGTAACAGAGACTGGTTGGCGTCGAAACGCCTGAAATGGCGTAATTTGGGCCTGTCGCCGGTCTCACTATCCACTGAATTGGACACTCACGGACTGAAAGACATGAAAGCAAGCCGGATTCTACTCGCTGCGGTCGCGATCGTGGCACTGGCAGCAACGCCGGCGCTCGCCCAGCAGACGATTGCCTATGTGGACTCGGAGCTAATCCTTCAGCAGCTACCAGACTACGCGTCGATTCAGCAGCAGCTTGATCGGCAGGCGACGGAATGGGAAAACGAGCTGAAGGCCAAGCAGAGCGAGGTCGACGACCAATTTGCGACGTACAAAGCACGTGAATTGTTGTACACGCGCGAAGAGCGGGATCGCAAGCGTGAGGAGATCGTTCGAATGGAGGCCGACATTGAGCGGCTCCGAATGAAGTATTTTGGACCCGAGGGAGATCTCTTCTCGCAGCAGGATAACCTGATGCGTCCGCTTCAGGAGCGAATACTCGCCGCGGTCGAGGAAGTCGCCACGAGAGAAGGATATGACTACGTTCTAGATAAGAGCGGAGACTATCTGTTCCTTTTTTATCGCGAGCAGCACAACCTCACGAACCGGGTACTCGAAGAACTTGGGATTGACGTTGACCAGGGTGGTCAGGGGCGCCAGTCCAACTAGCTCGAATTACGGTCCCAGACCATTCTCGAATTTGAATCGGATGAAACAAACAGCTAAATCCATGTTGCTACTGAAACGGTTCGCGCTTTTTGCGGTCATCGCAGCGTCGCTGACTGCTGCCAATGGCGTGTTGCCGCAACAGGCGAGTGCGCAGACGCTCAAGGTCGGTTACGCGAACGCCGAGGCACTTCTGCCATATCTGCCTGACTACCAGGACATCGCCCAGAAGGTGCAGCGCCACGTGCAGTCCAGCCAGGAAGTGCTGCAGGTGAAAGCTGACCAGTTCCAGGCGGACTATGCTCAGTTTGAAAAGCAGGCTTCACTCATGGCTGCGGACGCACGCGCTGAGCGTGAGGCACAGCTCACGCAACGATATGCGCAGTTGCAGCAGCTTGGAGTAGAAAAAGAGGCAGAAGCTGCGGAATACGAGCAGAGCCTGATCACGCCGCTGCTTGAAAAGGTACAGGGTGCCGTTGATGCCGTTGCGAAGGCTAAAGGCCTCGACATCGTTCTTCGGGCACCGAGTATCCTGTATGTCAACGAGGAGACGATCGTGGACATTACGCCCGATGTTGCTGCCCGGTTGGGTTTGAACATCGACGAACTGTTGTCTGAGAATTCGGGCAACTAGGCTGACCCAATAGCCACGAAGAGGGGTATCCGATTATCGGGTACCCCTTTTTTTTGTTCGTATCTTGGCGCCGACCCACCAACCACGCGCGGCGATGAGCACCGAAACGGTCAGGAACGATCCCTCAACAGCCAAACGCGTAACGACGCAGACGCTGCAGGAGCTGAAGGCAGCCGGTCTGCCGGTGGCGATGTTGACGGCATATGATTACACATCCGCAAGAATCCTGGACCGTGCGGGTGTGGATGTTTTGCTGGTCGGTGACTCGGCGTCGAACGTTATGGCGGGTCACGAAACAACGCTCCCGATCACACTCGAGCAGATGATCTATCACGCTCAGTGTGTCGTGAGAGCCGTTGAACACGCGCTGGTTGTTGTTGACCTTCCGTTTGGCTCTTATCAGAGCAACGCGAAGAAGGCGTTGTACTCGGCAATTCGCGTCATGAAAGAGTCGGGCGCACACGCCGTCAAGCTGGAAGGTGGTCAGGCGGCAGCGCCCATGATCAAGCGTATCACCAAGGCGGGCATTCCGGTCATGGGCCACCTCGGTCTCACGCCGCAGAGTATCTACCGATTTGGCACCTACAAGGTGCGTGCGAGGGAAGAGACGGAGGCCGAAGTGCTGCGTCGGGATGCGCTGCTTCTTGAACGCGCAGGCTGCTTCGCGATTGTGCTTGAGAAAATTCCCGCGACGCTCGCTGCCGACGTGTCATCGTCACTGTCCATCCCGACAATCGGAATCGGTGCCGGATCAGCATGCGATGGCCAGGTGCTGGTGACCCACGACGCGTTGGGATTGACGACCGAATTTAATCCGCGATTTGTGCGGCACTACGCAAACCTCGCCGACGAGATGACCCGGGCGGTTGAGCACTACATCTCGGATGTTCGCGAACGACGCTTCCCAACGGAGGACGAAAGCTACTGATGCCTTCCGGTCAAAGCGCAGCGCGCCCACAGATTCTGGTCTGTAATGATGACGGGATAGATGCCCGTGGCATTCAGGGGCTGGCCCGGGCAATGACTGCTATCGGCGACGTTCACGTCGTCGCTCCGATGGACGAACAGAGTGCGGTTGGCCACGCAATTACGATGCGAACGCCGGTTCGTGCGCGGCGCTGGCCGTTTGGCGACTCCGGCTTTGAAGTAAAGTCTGCGCACGCCGTTCGAGGCACGCCGGCCGATTGCATCAAGATCGCGATCGACAAACTCCTTCCAGGCATGCCAGACCTGGTCGTCAGCGGCATCAACCACGGCGCAAACACCGCCGTGAATGTGCTCTACTCAGGAACAGTGTCGGCTGCAACAGAGGCATCAATCCTTGGAATTGATGCGGTTGCCTTCTCACTCTGCGGATACACGCGGGGGGCGGACTTTGGGCCGGCAGCCGATGTGGCGCGGTCCATCGTGGAAAAGGTTGTTGACGTTGGTTTGCCCCGGGGCATCCTGCTCAATGTGAACATCCCGAGCGCCGCGGCAGACGAGCTGCAGGGTGCGCTGATCACACGCCAGGCACGTGCTCGGTGGGAGGAGGAGTTCGAGGAACGCACTGATCCGTTCGACGAGGTCTACTACTGGCTTTCGGGGCGCTTTGTCGATATGGACGGACGCTCCAATACCGATCTTTGGGCGATCGACAACGGATACGTTTCGATTACGCCGATGCACCACGACCTCACCGCGAACGAAGCCATCGCGAGTCTCGCCGAGATTGACTGGCTGTAGCCTGCGTACCAGCCGCACGTCGTGATCCGCTATCGCTGCGTACTAATCGGTGCACGCACAATGTGATCGGGAATGTCCCAGGCTTCAACGAGAGGTGCTACATCCGACCGCAGCTCATCCAGCAACGAATTAACCTGCTTCCGGATGGCTTTGGTTTTTGCCGCCTCCATGTAGTTCTGCTCGAGATACCAGCCGCGCCGCTGCTCTATGGTGAACAGGCCGTACAGGGTCATGAGGTGGGTAAGCGCCTGCTGTGCGTCGGCGGGAGCCTGGGTGACGCCGGTTCGAAAATCGGAGAAAACCGCGTGCTCGGTGTGGGCCTCAGCAAGTGCGACGAGATGATCCTGGCACTCGATGAATGCGTCGAACGAATCCACGCCGTTATCGATGCGATGCTTCATTCTGCGGGCAACCGATCGCAATAGTGACTCCGCTCTGAATCGGAGCGCCTCGTCAATGAATTCGGGATTGCGCAGATGATCCTCATCGGTCATCCTCGCTACAATCGGATTCATGCCTTTGACGGATTCTCCGGCAAGGCGGGCGAAGTGCTTGACGTACCCGATGACATCGAGGCTGCTGAACTGGTCTCCGTACTCTCCGAGGAGGCTCTTGGCGACCTGGAGCTTGAGCACCGTATTGTCGCCTTCAAACGTCGTGAACACATCCGTGTCTGCCTTCAGACCCGCAATGCGATTCTCCCATAGATAACCCTGCCCGCCGCAGGCTTCGCGGCACACCTGAAGCGCCTGTGTCGTGTGTGCCGTGCCAAACGCCTTGAGCCCCGACGCGCGCGTTTCAATGCGCTGGCGTTCGTCGTCAGAACCGGCCCGCTGGTAATCATCCGCCAAACGATGTAGCGCGAAGTGCAAACCATACGTTGTCGCAATCAGCGGGTATAGCTTTCGCCTGTGCGTCAGGTAGTCCATGATCGGCACTTCGGCGAGGCCGCGAGGACCGAACTGGCGCCGTTGATTGCCGTATCGTACCGCGATGGTGAGCCCGACTTTTGCCGCGCTCAGTGCGCCGAGACCGACTGAGATGCGGCCGCCCACAAGCGTGCCGAGCATCGTGAAGAACCGCTTGCCGTCACTTGGGATTTCAGAGTGGTACAATCCGTCCTCGTCAACCTTCCCAAACCTGGACAGAAGTGACGATCGCGGTACGACAACATCCGAAAAAATGAATCGGCCGTTGTCTACGCCGTTGAGGCCCATCTTTGCGCCACAATCCTGAATCGAAATCCCGGGGAGTGGATTGCCCGACTCATCCCGCACAGGAACGAGGAAGGCGTGCACTCCCAGCGAACGGCCCTCGGTAATTAGCTGAGCAAATACTGAGGCGGTACGACCGTGGCGGGCTGCGTTGCCGATGTAGTCTTTGCGCGCGTGGGGAGACGGTGTGTTAATCGTAAAGTGACCGTTGGCAACGTCGTATTCCGCCGTGGTCTCGATGTCACGCACGTTTGACCCGTGTCCTGTTTCGGTCATCGCAAAACAGCCCAGCAGGTCTGCCGACCCAATAGCCGGGAGAAGCGCCGCTTTCTGCTCTTCTGATCCCAGGTGCTGAATGCTGCCGCCAAAGAGGCCGAACTGAACACCGTATTTTACTACGAGGGAGAGATCGTGCAGCGCAATAGTTTCGAACGCGCTCATGAATGCACGCGTGTCGCCGTCACCCCCGAACTCCGAGGGAAACGCAATGCGCCCGTAGCCTCGCTGGGCCAGGTCGACAAGTCGGTCACGTACCCACTCGCGGTACGCGGCGTGATCGTGTACCGGTGCATTCTGAAACGGGGCGCTCGCAAAAAGGCCAAGCAATTCAGCCCGGCGGGCAGCATGATCACCAACGAGGTAGGCCGCAAGGTGCTCACGTGAGAACAGATTAGCACGGGCCACATCTTGACCCGCGTCCGGTGTGGCGGCGGCAGGGACGTGTGTGACGGCGCGGACCGCTTCTGCACCAAGCACACCGAGTTCTTTCTCCAGAATGCGAAGCGTCTCCTGTCCCGCCTGTGTCGGGTTGTCCTCTCCGACTATTCGGCGGCCCAGCCCGGACAGACTGTCTGGTAGGGCAGGGTCGTTTTGGGCGGCCGCGGCCGACAGACGTTTCCACGTCTGGAAGGTGCTGGTGTCAGGCGGTCGCTTGGGATCCATCCACGCAGCGAGCGCTTCGCGCGCCTCGGATGAGAGATCTTCTGCCCGGTCAACATGGGTCCGAAGAACCGACAGCTCTTCATCCGAAAGCACGCCGTCTTCCCAAAGCGCAAGCAGTAGCGGGAAGAATGCGGCAACCTCAGGCGGATACTCGCCGTGTTTGGATCTTGGGCCGCTTATGGGCGTCGTGCTGTCAGACATCGGTGGCGCTTTTCCGATGTTTAATGCTATCCCGCCGCATATAGTTCAAGCAACCCGGGCAGACCCATCAAACGCCGGGCGAAGCTCACCTGGCCGACGTGATACGCCTCGTGGTTGGCAAGAAATGCGACCGCCGCCAGGACCGTGTTTTCAACGGTCGGGAACGGTGTGGGTGTGGCCGTCTGGAGTCGTCGCGCGTCCGCGACAGCAAGCGCGCGTAGCAAGTCTTTCGATGACTTGGCGAGGCGCTGGTCAATCGCGGCCATGGTCGGCAGTGCGGCACCATCAGGTACGGCACCCTCGAACACGTTGTCCCACGGTGGCGCTGCGGGATGCCCCAGAAGTCCGAGGATGTGACCACGCGCCGTGACAATGTGGCCGACGAGCCACTTCGGAGAATTTACGCCCGTTGCGCCTCCGTTTGAGGCGCCTTCGTCAGTCATGCCTGCAAAGGCGTTTGTCAACAGGCTGCTGTTGAAGGCGAGCTGTTCGGCGACCGGTTTTAACGATTCCTGCATGGCTCAATTCTGCTAGAACGGTTTGCCGATAGCGAGATACGCTCCGATCAGTCCGAGGACGGGTAGCGCGTACGCCATGGCCGTTGCAGCGGACTTGCTTCGGTATGGGAGGACGATCAATCCGACCACGATAAGCCAGAGGGCGAGCTTGGCAAGCACCCATCCCGGAAGGCCGGCCGTCAAGTCAAGTCGCGCGAGTACGCCAAAGCCGGCGACGAGCGACAGCGTGGCGCCAACACCGTGGAGGATTCCGACAATTCGTCTTGACGACGCGCTTCTTTCTCCGCCCGATGCCGCGTGAACAGATGCACCCCCAAGGGCGGTAAACATCATGAAGAGGCCAAACAGGTGCAGAATCTTGTAGGTAGCGTAGGATATCACGGATGAGGCTCTTTCGGTTGGCGCGGGGTTGCACGGGGCCGTCTGCTCAACGTCTGCAAGCGTCTGCTGCACTGCGTCCGCTGCACTGCGTCTGCTGCACTGCGTCTGCTGCACTGCGTCTGCTGGACCAGACGCCTGACGAACGTCTGAGGACGCCCCTCCGAAAGCTACGATCGCGTGATGTCTCCTGCCCGAAGCTGGGCAGACTCCTCGATAGCTTCGCTGAATCGCTTTGCGGACTCTACGCCGGCGGCCACAAGCACGCCGTCCAGCGAGATGTCGGCATCAACCAATTGAGTAAGGCTCTCGCTTGCCAGTCGGGTGACCTGTTTGCCCGGTGTGTCGATAACGATCACCGATAGCTCATCGCCGACACGGCAGAGCACGTCGGTTTGGCGGCGAAAGATGCTTCGAACCGTGGATGTCGCATTGCGGCAGGCTTTGATGTCCCCATCAAAATCGAAGTGAACGATCGACACGTTTTCGCCGAACAAGTGCGCTGCGCCACATAACATCCGGAAATAGATTTCCCGCTCGCTGTCGGTTTCAACGACATCGGGCATGCCGGTGCCGCGAGCGAGTAGGCTCGTTCGCAACTCCTGCAAGCGTTCGTTCAGCGCTGCGCGCGCCTTCTTTGCTTCGGTTTCGAGATCGCGTAGCTGCTTGCGGACCGCTGATGTCGCCTCGCTAACCGGTTCTGAATCCGGATACGCGTCTTCGATGCCGTGCAGCAGTCGATGAACGTCGTCGCGCACAGAGGAGATCATCCCGGCTTGCTCGGTTGTAATTCCGACCAGATCAGCGACCGTCTGCCTCAAGTCGTGGATGCGACCATCCGTCTGCAGGCGCGCTTCGCGCCAGGTGTTCCGGAGAAAGCTTTGCAGTGCCTGAACGACGTGGTCCTGTGAGGCGTCGAGGGGAAGGGGATCCGGCGGCGGGCCGCCGCTCTCAAGATATTCTGCCCACGACGCGAGCTTCTCAATGGTCTCGTGATTCAGATCCTGCTCTGAGAGGCTGGCTCGCCAGTCGTGGAAGACCGCTGATGCCGGAATTGTATTCGATTGGTCATCGCGTGCGCGAGCAGGTGGCCTGCCGGCGGCGCGACGTTCATGGACGGGTCTGGAGGAGGGCATACGATCGCGGTCAGGAGATCCGTTTCACGCATATCGGTATCGGCGCAGCGCTCCCGTACACAAGTGGTGCACTCCGACGCTCGCCGAAGCCATGGCAAGTACCCGCGGAACGAGATGTGACGAGAAGGGTTCGGATAGTAGCATGAGCTCCAACGTGTTATGGTGATATCCTCGAAAAAGATCTTGGTGAGTGGGTTTGATTGCCACGCCCGCTCTGCCGGTGGTATTGGAGGCGTTCAATGCCTACTTTTCTGGTTCGCTTCCTCATTTCTTCAAATTTGACTCTGGTGCCCTAGACGGAATGTCACGCTGGCTCGCATCCTTGCTCGGTGTCCTGCTGTTCACTGCCCTGGCGGTGTTCTGTATTGCCAGGGAGTCTCCGGTGATAGTGGAGCGGCTTGCCGCTGCAACAGCCGCGCGTCTCGCTGACGACGGGTACGACTGGGCCGAGGCAACGGTTGATGGCCGCGCAGTTGCCGTGTCAGGCACAGCCCCGTCGGAGCCCGATCGCGACGCCGCGCTTGAAGCGATAAGGCAGGTGTGGGGCGTGCGCAGCGTCGCTGACCGCATCGAGGTGCGCCCACCCGTATTCGAATTCACGGCATACCGGAAGGGAACCGGCGTCGTCCTTGCGGGCAGTATTCCGGATGAACGGTCACGCGCCGATATCGTGACCCGTGCAGCCTCGCTGTTTGGGGTGGGAGCCGTCGTCGACGACTTGTTTGTTTCAAGTGCCGTCCCGGATGAGAACTGGCTACCCATGGCACGCCGCGGCGTCGATCTGTTGGTTCAACTTGATTCGGGACGCGTTAGGCTCCGCAACCGCGACGTTGTTTTGTCGGGCGTCGCATCGAGTGCCCAGGAGCAGGAGAGAATTGGGGCGGAACTCCTGGAGGAATTGCCCATCGGGTATACGTCGTCGCTTGATATTGCCATCCCTGATCAAGTCGAATTATCGGTCGCTGATTGCGCGGCGGCGTTTGAGACGCTGATGCAGCGTAGCGAAATATCGTTCGAGGTCGACAGCGCCCGGCTTCGACCGGACTCCAGTCCGATCCTCAACGAAGTTGTGTCGTTGGTGAAGCGTTGCCCCGGCGCGCAGATCGAAGTCCAGGGTCATACTGATTCACTGGGAGACGCTGAGCGCAACATGGATCTGAGCCGACAGCGCGCACTCGCCGTTGTGGCCTATGTTGTTGGTCGCGGCGTTGACGCACGTCGGGTCCGAGCTCGCGGCTTCGGAGAGACGGAGCCGATTGCTACGAACCGAACGCGACGCGGAAGGGCGATGAACCGCAGAATTGAGTTCGAGGTGGAACCAAGCCGATGACACTGTTGATTGCAGAAATGGCGCTCTGTCTTCTGGCGGCAGCGCTCCTTGGCCTGGGGCTTGGCTGGCTCCTGCGTTCACTCGGGGTACGCGCCGCGACGGAGCGTTCCGAGCAGCGATGGAACCGGCGCCTTCGTGTGGCCGACGACGACCGAGATGCCGCTATCTCAGAACTGTCGGTCATCCGAGCTGAGCTTGAACGACGAAATGAAGCGCTCTCGGCTGCGACGCGAAAAGAGAATCGATTAACCGAGGAATTGCGTTCTGCTGAGACCGTTGCGGAGCGCGCACGGGAGCGCTACGTCGAACGAGAGGAGTTGCTGGAACAACAGGCCCAGGAACTTGACGTCAGTCGCAAACGGGTCGCGCGTTTGGCCGAGGACGTAAAGAACGCAACAACGGGACGGGCCGAACTGACAGATCGCCTTGAAC
>JAUIJQ010000570.1 GCA_030431165.1 Rhodothermia bacterium
CCCGGTCATGAGAGCCCGTCTAGCCGTTTTTTGCGTACTGTTTCATAAGTGAGACGAATAATTAACTTTCCACGAACGCACCCTCCAGCCACAGGCCCACACGAGGTGTCTTATGCGACGAGCCCCGGTAGCAACCATCGTTCAGACGGTCGTAGCCGTCTTCCTGATCTGTCTTGCCTTCTCCACGTTCTCAACAACGGCCGACGCGCAACAGATTGACCTTGCCGACGAGTTCGGCGGACCGGAGTTTGGTTCGCTTGCCACCAGCAATTCTGCCATCCCGGCACCACCGCCGTGGGGTTTCAAAGTTGATGCCGGCTGGTACTGTGATACGTTCGACGGCTACTTCGACAGTGATCGCGAGTTGCAGGACATCAACGGTCGCGAAAGATTCGGGATGGTCTTTCTCGGCGCACACTGGCGCGCCACGGAGCTCGGATCGGATGATCGACCCATCCCGATCATTGTGCGGTCGCGCGTAACGTATGCGATGTATAAGTACACCGACGATGACAACGAGTTTGAGGACTCCGAGTCAGGACTTCAGACGCTGCTCTTCGGAGGGCGCACGCGGGTACCTATCAACGATACGTTCAGTGCTTCGGCAAGCATCGACTTTGTACTTGACATCGCTGACGAAGACAAGAACCTGACCGACGAAGCACACGCGCTCGTCTTCAACGTCGGCGCCCGCAAGAAATTCGGCGACGCCTCTCTCGGACTCGACCTCTACCGCACCGAGCGCCTCGACGACAGGTACGTGGAGACAAACGCGCTCCGGGTGCGGGGCACGTACAACCTGTTTGGTAACGACAAGCTCGCCGTACGCGGTGGCCTCAGTCTGCTCTACCACTCCGACACCGACGAAGGTGGCAACGTATTGAGTGCCGGCGTTGATGCGAGGGTGAACTTCAAGAACTCGCCGCTAGCCCTGAAACTGGGCGGCGGATGCACGGAAGACTACGTACCCACCGGTAACTACGCGTTCGCAGGCGAAAACTACTGGCAGAACAAGTCACTCAGCCTCAGCGGCTACTACAAGTTCTGATCTTGCCCGGCACGCCTCGTGCCACGTTTGGGTAGGCACCCGCTAGTGCCCGTTGCGAAGCATGTTGGCGAATGCATCCGGAAGCTCGGAGGCTTCAACCGCGTTGGCGGCGCGTTCCACGTCGTACGGCACGCGCATAAACTGCACGTCGATGCTGTCCGCAACGGTGGTTGACGCGTCGGCTGGTACCTGCAGTACCACATACCCGGCGCGTGGGTCACCGTCTTTGGGCTTTCCAACGGAGCCGATGTTGATGGCATGCCGAAAATGCGTGGCACCATCGCGCTCGTACGGGATCGCCTTGTGGTATGGCTTGTGCGTGTGCCCGAAGAGCATCACATCCGCGCCGGCCTGCTCCATCATCTTGAGGAGTCCGGCCTCCGGGAAGTCGGCGAAGAGATACTGATTGATCTTTCGCGGGCTGCCGTGCACCATGAGAATCTCAATGGACGCAGCGTTCTTGTCCCTCGGCGCCTGAACGGTAAGTCGCATGTGCCGGGGCAGACCATGCAGGTAAGCGCGGTTGCCGTCGCTGATCGTAGCGTTCGTAAACGCGATCGACCTGGCGCCAAGGGACTCTTCTTCGAGCGTCTTGTAAGCACATCCGCAATCGTCCGAGTTTAGCCCGACACCCTCATCGTAGTTGCCGGCGATCGTCGGGATGCGTCGGGCCCGAATCAGTTCACAGACTTCGTTTGGCCACGGCGCATATCCGACCAGGTCACCAAGGCAGAACACCATGTCAGGCGCGCGGTCGTCGATGTCCTGCAGGACGGACTCAAGCGCGGGCAGGTTAGCATGAACGTCGGAAAAGGCGGCGATAGTCGGCACAGGCAGCGTTTTGTGCTTCCGGGTTTCTCTTTGTCGGTCGGTGGAACGGCTGCAACGCCATGTGGATCCGACAGCAAACCCGGGCCGGCGAGCTCTGCCTAGAGATTCATCCCGCCCGACACCTCTATGCGCTGACCCGTGATCCACCGGTTGGCGTCCGACAACAGTGATGCAATCATGGGTCCGATGTCATCCGGCAACCCTGCGCGCCCCAACGCCGTCGCTGACGCAACGAAGTTGTTTACATCAGGATTATCTCGTACAACGCCGCCACCGAAGTCGGTTTCGATAGCACCCGGGGCTACGACGTTGGCGGTAATCCCGCGCCCTCCGAGTTCTTTTGCCATGTGTCGCGTCAACACCTCGACGGCTCCTTTCATTGACGCGTACGCGGAGCTTCCCGGAAGTGAGAACCTTGCAAGTCCAGTCGAAAGATTGACGATTCGTCCGCCGTCGTTGAGCAGGGGAAGCAGTGCCTGCGTGAGAAAGAAGACACCCTTGACGTGGACGGAGTAGAGTTCGTCGA
>JAUIJQ010000033.1 GCA_030431165.1 Rhodothermia bacterium
GACCTGCGCATACGGAATCACCTCGATTGCAGCGGATGTTATCGCTGCAAACGATCCTCCACCGATGTGCATCGGCACGCCAATAAAAGTGCCTACCTGGCTGCCCGCGATATAGAGAGCGGCGGCGCTTGTGAACCCGGTAACAACGGGGGTCGACAGCAGGTTGACGACAAACCCGAGTCGAAGCATTCCAAATGCAATCTGAAGCACACCCACAAGGAGCGACAACAGAATTACGAGCCGGATGTACTCCGGCGAGCCCGGCGTCGCAATCACCGACACGCCGGCCGCCACAACAATCATGTCGATGGCGGTGACGCCAAGCGCAATGTGCCGGGACGTTGCGGTCAGCGGGTAGACAACGAGTGGTACCAGCGACGCATACAGTCCGTACACGGGCGGCAGGCCCGCAAGCACGGCGTACGCCATCGCCTGCGGTACGAGCATTACCGCTACGGTGACGCCGCCAACGAGGTCGCCCAGAAACAGGCGCCTGTTGTACTGCGGCAACCACTGCAGGATCGTCAGGTATCGCCGAAGTCCGGCCGTAGAGCTACCTCGATCAGGCTTGCTTGGGTGCCCAAGAGACGCAGTAGCCGTTTGGTGCAATCGGGCCCTTGATCAGGGTGCACCCGCCGCAAGCGGCTCCTTCTTCCTGCGTGTAGAAACTGCAGTTTGTGCAGTTCTTGCCTTCGACCTCAGAGACTTCAACATACTGCAACGTCGTGCGCATGCTCTTTTCCTGGTCGGTGAGTCCGCTGAGGTCGCTGCAGCCCGCAGCTTCTGCGGCCATCGGCGCCTCTGCCGGTGCGTCGGCCATCGGGGCCGGGGCGTCATCCCCGCCACCACAGGCCGACAAAAGGCTTCCGCCCGCTACGACCGACCCGAGCAACGTCACGTTCTTCAAGAAAGCGCGACGATTCAGTTCCTGATTCTTCATGAGTGATATTCGCGTCGAAGTGATCTCCCTGCGTTCGGCTAATCAGCCGCGCAGGCGCTTGTATGCATGTCGCTATGTTGTATCCACGATCCATAAACCGGATCGCTTTCCCGGACGCATCAACGACCATCGCCAACCAGGTCGCGTTTTGCGTCCCCCGGAGCCGTAGAACCTAACGCCTTGAGTCAGTTTCAGCAAACACCGGTTGTGCGACTACGCGGATCGATGAACATCCATGAACATCAATGAACATCCATGCCCCGCACGTCACAGGTAAGGTAGCACCGACGCGGCATTCGGCATTAGGATTGTTCTTGATCGCCGCGTGAAGAGCGCTTGAGGCTGGGTCCGTGATATGGCGACGTTACTGCGCGAGCCGGATGTCCCGGGGCTTGAGCTGGAGGTTCTTCTGTCCGCGATACGTGTTCTCGTCAAGCGAGAATACCATTTCGAACGGGACGCCGGTCCGCTGGCTTTCCCGCAGGGTTTCGAGGTGGCCCGCAAGACCGAAGCCGATCGCCGGAAAAGACCGTGTGCCGCTGCGGCTGCGCGCCGAGAAACGAAGGTGCGAGCCGTCCCGACCCACGGTGGAAGCGCGCCCCACCAATTCCAGGTCGCCCGCAACAAAAAGCGGCCGCGGATTCGCCGGCCCGAAGGGCTCAAACTGTCTGAGCACGGCCCAGAATCGCGCGTCGATTTCGTCAAGCGCTACGGGTGCATCGACGTTGATCACGGGCGTCATCAACTCAGGCGTCATGCGTGCCGTAACGGCGTCGTCAAAGCGATCGCGAAAATCGTGTACGCGGTCTTCGGGGAGCTGGAGGCCGGCCGCATAGTCGTGCCCGCCAAACTGGGTGAGCAAGTCGGCGCACTCGGCAAGCACATCGTAAACGTTGATACCGGGTACCGAGCGCGCGGAGCCTTTTGCGACGCCGCCCACTGTCGTCAACATCACCGTCGGCTTGTAATATCGCTCGACAATTCTGCTGGCCGTGATCCCGATGACGCCGGCGTGCCACTCCGGGTTATGGAGCACGATGCCTGATCGCGACTTCGATTCAAGCAGCCGCCTGGCCGCCTGTTCTGCCTCGAGTACCGTCTGCCGATCAATTGCGCGGCGTTCTTCGTTCAGCGCCTCGATTGTTGTAGCCGCGCGGCGGGCGCTCGCCTCGTCTTCTTCAAGAAGCAGTGCTACGGCTTTGCAGGCGTCATCCAGTCGACCCGCTGCGTTTAGTCGGGGAGCAATGCCAAAAACGATGTCGCTGGTTGAGCATGACGACGTATCGGTACGCGCTGCAGCCGCCAGCGCAGCAAGGCCCACCGAAGGAGCCTCCCGGATTCTCCGCAGGCCCTCTGTCATGAGCGCTCGGTTCTCGCCGTCAATCGGGACGATGTCGGCCGCAATCGAAACCGCAACAAGATCGAGCAGCGGTTGCGCATCACGGCGATCCTCGCCTAGCCGTACAAGCGTTGCCTCCACGAGTTTGTATCCCACGCCACACCCCGAAAGACCGTTGTACGGGTAGGCACAATCGGCACGCTTGGGGTCGAGTACCGCGACCGCGTTTGGCAGCGCGGCCCCCGGCGTGTGGTGGTCGCAGATTATCAGGTCGATTCCTCGCGATCGCGCCAGGTCAGCTTCTTCGACAGCGGTGATACCACAGTCCAGCGCCACCATCACCGTTGCGCCGATCTGCCCCGCGTGCTCAATTCCCGCAGGCGAAAGCCCGTAGCCGTGAATCAGTCGATCCGGAATAAAGAAAGACGCGTCAACACCGCGACTCCGGAGGAAACGGACCATCATCGCCGTGGACGTAACACCGTCCACGTCGTAGTCGCCGTATACGAGCACGCGCTCTGAATCGGCAATGGCCCGCACAAGTCGGTCAGCAGCCGACCTCATGTCTTGCATCAGAAACGGGTCATGCAGGGTCTCAGGACCGGGCCGGAAGAACGTGCGGGCACTCTCAAAATCGGATACACCGCGCGACATCAGTGCACGCACAAGCGGCTCCGGGAGGTCGTTCAACTCGCGCGCGAGCTGCACGGCGATATCGGGCTGATCGACGGGTCGAACCTTCCACCGGCTGGACCTGGGGGCGGCAATGACCTGCATTCAGCTATCTGACCTCAAGATTACTCCTATGGGGCGATTCGAAGGCGAAATGTAACAGGGAACCCCCATACAGTCGCTGATAACAAGATATGACAGCAGCTTATGGCCGATGGGCTTGGGTCGATTACAGAAGACGTGTAGAAGCGTCGAATTGACCGGCTCGCCGGATTCTGAGGGGCAGCGCGAACGCGATCTGTCGCTATTCGTCTGTCCGGCGGTAATCTATGTCCAACGATAACAACGACAAACGGCAGGTGCCAAACGCCCCGGGTTGGGTGCGGATGTCACTTGCCATGGTTCCGCTGTGCATTGCCGCAGCGGGGTTGGCGCTTGCTGCTGCTGACCTGTTACCGGGCATGTGGTGGGCGGATCCATTTATCCGCACGGCAATCGCCGCGTCGGGCCTCGTGTTGTCGCTGTCGCTGGCGCTCGGGCTCATGGTGAATGCGTACAGGCGGCGGGTGGCCGCGCTTAATCGGGCCGTCGGGGAACACGAAGCGAGGGAAAAAGACGCGAGAGAGAAGGAACGTCAGTATCGCGTCCTCTTCGAAGACGCGATGCAGACCGCGTACACCGACCTGGACCGTCTGAACGAGAGCCTGCGTTCCCAGAAAGACTACCTGCAGGCTAAGATGGAGGAGCAGAACCGCACCTCCGAAGAATTGCGCCAATCAGAGGAACGATGGCGTCAGCTCGTGGAGCGGAATCCGGAGGGCATCATCATTACGCGTGCGCGTCAGATTCTCTACGCAAACGGTGTGGCGGTGTCGCTCGTATCCGAAAACCCCGACGACGTCATTGGCCATTCCGTGCTCGAGTTCCTTCCGGCACAGGTCTGGTCGCGCGTTGAGCAGATGATGCGCAACGAACAGTTCGTTTACGACGCCGACCCCGTACACCTGCCAATCAATGCGATCGGGGAGACCTCGAAATGGATCGAGGCGTATTCGGTTCCGATCAAGTACCGTGGAAAGTTCGCTGTCCAGACTGTCATCAGGGACGTAACGCAGAGGCGACTCGCTGAGCAGGCGCTGCTTTCTTACACCGACCGAATTGCCGCCCTCCACACAATCGCCCAGAGCATCCTGAGTGATGACTCGCCGCGCGTCGTAACTGAAAACGCGCTCGGGCACCTCAGGAGATTGATCCCGCTGACGTATGCATCCGTCGTTGAGATCAACCTGGTGAAAGGATCCGGAAAGATGATGTCGCTGGGTGGCGACGAATTTAAGTCCGTCCTCCGTGATGAAATGGAGGGGCCGATCCAGGACTTCGGATGCGCTGAACCCTCAAGCACTACGCCTGACTACCTCTACTCGCCAAACAGGACAGCGGTGCAGCGCGGACTCGGGGGCATTTCGTCGCACATGTTCATGGCCGGCGTGCGCTCGTACATCGAGCTCCCGCTTGTCATCAAGAACGAGTGGGTCGGCGTCATCTACGTTGGCTCTGACCGGGAAGACGGGTTTACCGAAGACGACTGCTACGTTGCTGTCGACATCGCGCGGATGATTGCCGTCACGATGCACCAGGAGCGCATCGAGTCGGAGCGACTCGGCTACGAGCGAGAGCTCTTGAGTGCAAAGGAGCACGCTGAAGAAATGGCTCGGCTCAAGACGACGTTCCTCACGAACATGTCCCATGAGATCCGCACGCCACTGACCGGCATCATCGGGTTTGCCCAGATCCTGTCAGAGGAGATCAAAGGCGAACACAGTGAGTTTGTCACATTGATCGAACAGAGTGGCCGCCGGTTGCTCGACACGATCAACTCGGTGCTCGACCTCGCGAGGCTTGAGTCCAATCGTATGAGCATGACGCTTGAGCCGGTTGACGTGGCTGAAGAGGTGCGCCGAACCGCGCGATTGCTCACGCCACTCGCTGATCGCCGTTCGCTGTACATCCGAGCCGAAGTTGAGGACGGCATCGTGTGCCGACTCGACAAAACCGGACTCAACCGGATTCTCAACAACCTGATCGGCAATGCGATCAAGTTTACCGAGCAGGGTGGCGTAACGGTTCGTACCGAGCGCGATGGGTCAGAGTGCGTAATCGCGGTGATTGATTCAGGTGTTGGTATCTCCAGTGAGTTCTTGCCACACCTGTTCGACGAGTTCAGGCAGGAATCAACCGGCGCGGACCGTAGTCACGAGGGCTCGGGCATGGGCCTCGCGATTACACGCAAGCTGGTCGACATCATGGGCGGCAGAATATTCGTCGACAGTACAAAAGGTGTAGGCAGCACATTCACCGTGCGCTTCCCAATGCTGGGTGAACCGGGTGGCACTGATCGTCCACCCGCACGCCCGGCAAGGACAGACGTACGCACCGAGGCGTTCGGCGATGCCCGCGCTGACGTCAGCAATAACTTCGGCAATGACCCACGCTCGGGTCCCAGGCCGTCTGTTGGGCCATAGCAGAATCTGACCCCGAAACCTTTGACCGGGGGTCCTGTTCGAGCTAGCTAACCCATCGGATCCCCGTGCCGGCTCGCCAGACTACAGACCGACTCATCATCGCAGCCCTCTGGCTCATGATGTTTTCGGCGAGTGCGCAGGTGATCATCATGGCGCCGATCCTGCCCGAGATCGGCGAGGCGCTGAACACGCCTGAGTCCCTGCTGGGGTGGCTCGCGACGTCGTACACGGTCCTGCTCGCTGTCATGGCGATCGTCGTTGGACCGGTGTCGGACAAGTTTGGTCGCCGCCGCATCCTGATGGCCGGATGCGCGACGATGGCGTTTGTGCTCTACCTGCACGCCTTCGTCAATTCGTTCACGTCCATGCTCGTAGTGCGGGCACTGGCCGGTGTTGCGGGTGGCATGCTCAGCGGCGCGGCAGTTTCTTTCGTAGGCGACTACTTCCCCTATACGCGACGCGGCTGGGCAAACGGTTGGATCATGTCGGGCATGGCGGTCGGGCAGATCCTTGGTATCCCGATTGGCAAGATCCTGGCCAGCTCGTTCGGGTTCCGTTGGCCGTTTCTCATGTTTGCCATCACGATGACCGTGGCGACGCTGCTCGTGTGGTTCTTTGTCCCGCAGCCCGAGGTTGAACGGGATGAGTCCCGGTTGACCGTGAGGTCGGTGCTGCGCAACTACCTCGAGCTTGGAAGAATCCGGTCAGTGGGCATTGTCTCGATGGCGTACTTCCTGATGTTTCTCAGCATCGGGGTGTACGTGTTCTACTTGCCCCTCTGGCTTGAGAACGTCGTCGGGATCTCGAAGACGCAGACGGCGTCGCTCTTCTTTGTCGGCGGCATGGCGAACGTAATTGCAGGACCGTTGGCGGGTCGCGTATCCGACGTAATAGGCCGCAAACCGTTGATCGTCAGCTCGTGTATCGGGATGGGCGTCGTGATGATTCTGACCACGTACGTCATCACGAACGTGTGGTATGCGTACGCGCTGTTTGCGCTGGCAATGATCATGGTTGCCCTGCGCATGAGTCCGCTGCAGTCGCTGATGACAGCGCTGGTTCGCGACTCCAGGCGCGGCATGTTGATGAGCCTCGCCATCGCAACCGGTCAGCTTGGGATGAGCCTCGGGACCGGGGTTGCCGGATCGCTGTACACGAAAATGGGCTACGTGTCGAACACGACCGTCGGCGCCGTCGCGATTTTTGCGATGGCCGTACTCGTGTCGCGCTACCTTCCAGAACCTTCGGGCGACGTCCAGCCCGCTGTTGCGGGCTAGCGGCTCTACGAGTTCATCACAACGAGGAACTCGTCGTTGTTACGTGTGCCGCGCATCTTGTCGAGCAGGAAGTTCATCGCTTTGATCGAATCCATGTCCGCAAGAATGTTGCGGAGGATCCAGATGCGCTGAAGCTTCGCGTCGTTGATCAGCAGCTCTTCGCGTCGTGTGCCCGACTTGATGACGTTGATCGCAGGGAAGACACGGCGGTCGGCAAGTTCGCGGTCAAGGACAAGCTCCATGTTGCCGGTGCCCTTGAACTCCTCGAAGATCACCTCATCCATACGGCTCCCCGTATCGATCAGCGCCGTACCGATAATCGTCAGCGAGCCGCCTTCTTCGACGTTTCGTGCTGCGCCGAAGAATCGCTTCGGTCCGCGCAGGGCGCCTGCTTCGATACCACCCGACAGCGTTTTTCCGGTGTTGGGCATTACAGCGTTGTGCGCGCGGGCCAAACGTGTGATCGAGTCGAGCAGAATGATCACGTCCTGCTTCGCTTCGACAAGGCGCTTCGCCTTCTCGAGTACGATGTCGGCCACTTCCACGTGCCGCTCCGGATCCTGATCAAACGTTGACGCGATGACCTCAGCTTTCGGCACGTTACGCTGCATGTCTGTCACCTCCTCTGGACGTTCGTCCACAAGCAGGATCAGCAGGTACGCCTCCGGATGATTCTCGACGATGGCGTTTGCCATCTTCTGCAGCAGAACCGTTTTGCCGGTTTTGGGCTGTGCGACGATCAGGCCGCGCTGCCCCTTGCCGATCGGCGAGAAGAGGTCCACGACGCGCATGCTGTACTCAGAGGGCTCACCCTCCAGGTTCAGGTGCTCTTCGGGATAAAGCGGCGTCAGATAGTCAAAGCTGGCACGCTCCTCCATTTCCTTCGGATCACGACCGTTGATCGTGTTCACCTGGATCAGCGCAAAGAAGCGCTCACCTTCTTTGGGTGGGCGGACTTCACCATCGACGGTGTCGCCGATCTTCAGGCTGAAGCGCTTGATCTGCGAGGGGGAGACGTAGATGTCGTCCGGGCTCGGCAGGTAGTTGTATTCAGCAGAGCGGAGGAAGCCGTACCCGTCAGGCAGAACCTCGAGGACACCGACCTTCCGGATCATTCCGTCGAGTTCGGTTGACGAGGCGTCGTAGCTCGCCATGTACTCCGGTCGGCCATCGTAGACTTTGCGCAGACGCTCTTCGCGTGCAAGGCGCTGTGCCTCCTTGTTGCGCCGGCTCTCTTCGCGTGAGCGTGAGTCGTCGCGGCCACTGCCACCACCACTACGCTTGTCCCGGTTGCCGCGACCGCGTCGGCGGTCGTTGCGCTTGTTGCGGCCACCGCGGTTGTCATTCCCGTCGCCGCGGTCACTGCGGTTGCCGTCGTTACGATTACCGCGGTTGTCGTCGTTTCGGTTGCCACGATTGTCATCGTTGCGGTTGCCGCGGTTGTCGTCGTTGCGATTCCCGCGGTTGTCCCGGCTTCGGCGTTTCTGTCCGCGTTCTGATCGCCGTCCGCGGTTGCCGCGGTTATCATTTCGGTCGCCGCCACGGTCGTTGTTGTCACGATCGCCGCGGTCATCGTTGCTGCGGCTTCCGCGCTCGTCACCGCGGCTTCCGCGGTCATCCGAGTCGCCCCGGCTTCCGCGATCGTCACGGCGGCCCCGTCGACGGTCGTCGTCGCGCTTTGCGCTGTCATTGCCGTCGCGCTTGCGGGCTTCGGTTTCGTCGTTCCTGGCTGGCTCCATGGCTTCGGTTGAATCGTCCTTCTTGTCGCGCGATTCGGCACGGCCGCGGCCACGTTCCCCACGACCGTTCTTGCGATCCGACGATTCAGACTTGTCGGTGCCGTTCGCCTCAGGGGCTCGGCTGCGGGCAGACGATCGCTCGGCTTGCGCCTCAAGTATGGAATAGATCAGTTCCTGTTTTCGCAATCCGGAATAGCCGGACAAACCGAGCCCTCGCGCGATTTCGCGCAGTTCGGGCAGCTTCTGATCCTTCAGGTCAGATATGTTCATACCAAAATGTAGAGACCAAGAGGTAGGTTGAGATGCGTTACCCAAACTTCCTCAAAACAACCTGCGGAGGCCCAAAAAGCGCTTTCGAAGTGCGTCTATTTGACTCCCTGAACAGCGATTGCTGGTAAATATGGGGGCGTCAGGAGACTGTCGAAATGCCCGGGGGCAGAAAACGCTTGCGCCAGGACGGCACAGGGTAAAACGCAGGAGGCTCGGTCGTTAGGCGGGTAGATCGGATTGCCTTCTGAGAGGAGCGACTTGGCCGCTTTGAGGCTATCCGGTGCAACTGTGGTTAGTCAAGAACCGGTGAGTAAGATAGGGCATTCCGCGATAATGTCAACGGAAAGCGCTCTTACCTACCGGCTAGGGATCGGCTGACCCCCTTCGATCATTAAGTTTAGAAGCAAAAGCCGTTCCCACCTGACGCCCTGGCGGCCCGACCGCCTACGCCTCGAGCTGCTCAAGCATGTACTGAGATCCGATAATGAGCAACACATCGCCGGCGCCTCCAGCTTCGGCCCGGGTCACGAAGTCGGTGATCGCGTCAGTGACCCGCTCAACACGACAGATCTCTGCGACCGCCTTGAAGTGTTCAGCCAGTTCTGAAGCCGGGAGCGCGCGCTCAGACTCGATCGGTATCGGGTACACCCGCCCGCATCGCGGCGCCAGGAGTGCCACCACCTCGTCCACCGCCTTGTCTCGCATCATGCCCAGCGCAACGCAAATTGACGTCGCCTGAGGCGCCACATCAGCGAGCCAGGCGAGCGCGCTCTGAATACCCGACGGATTGTGCGCAGCATCAGCCACCACAAGCGGCTGTTTCCTAAGCACCTGCAGGCGCCCCGACAATCCGGATAGCCGCCCGACTTCGCCCAGTGCCGTCGCCGTGACCGCCGGGCTCCACGCGGATGTCGCAGCAGAGGAGAGCGGCTCGCTCGTCAGGAGATGCTCGCAGACGGCTATTGCCAGCAGCGCATTTTCAGCCTGGTGGCGCCCGGGCAGCGCCACGCTCATTCCCCTGTACGGGAAACGGCGCGAATGTGTATCGACCGTTGTCCCATCGATGCCGGCGACCACACCGTACCAGGAAAACGCTTCACCAATAGATGTTACCGTGGTACCAACCGCCGTCGCCCGCTCGCGCAGCGTAGCGAGCACAGCGGGGTCATCATTGCTTGTCCACGCCGGCGTATCGGGCTTGAGGATTCCGGCCTTTTCGCCTGCGATCTCCGGCAACGTGTCACCGAGGATATCGGTGTGATCAAATCCGATACGGGTAATTGCACACGCAATTGGATTAAGGACGTTCGTTGCGTCGAGGCGCCCTCCCAACCCGACTTCAACTACGGCGACATCAACGCCCCGTTCAGCGAAGTAGAGAAGACTGAGGGCGAGCGTTGCTTCGAAGAAACTGGGCGCAACCTCAGTAATGTCCTGCCTGTAGCGCTGCACCGCTTCGACCAGCCACGCCTGCTCGGCCGGCACACCGTTTATGCGCATCCGCTCAGTCACGTGACGGATGTGAGGCGACGTATGCAGTGCCGTCTGCAATCCATGTGCCCGGCAGATTGCCGCCATCATGGAGGCTGTTGACCCTTTACCATTGGTACCCGCAACCAGAATCGAGGGATACGATTCGTGCGGATTGCCCATGCGATCCAGCAGGGCGAGAATTCGATCAAAGCCCGGCTTCAGTGCGGCTGTTGAACGCTTGTCGTACCGTGGCAGGTCGAGCAGGAATGCGTAGGCGTCAGCAAACTGGTCAGCCATTAAACTTGTCGTGGGTGATATGCCGCGTGTCGTCGGCACCGTGTTGAAGTTCCACGCGCAGCATCGTCGCCGGTAGTCGCGTCAGGGCAACGTCCGGCCACTCAACCATCACGATGGCACTGCCGTCGATGTATTCGTCGAACCCCATTTCGTCGAGCTCTGCCTCACTCTTGATACGATACGCATCAACGTGGTGGACGACGCCGCCGGGAATCGTGTAGGTGTTGACCAGTGCAAACGTGGGGCTTGAGACGTCGCGTGGGTCACCGCCAAGCCCGGCAATCACGCCTCGCACAAACGTCGTTTTTCCTGCGCCAAGGTCACCCCGGAGGGCGACGACGGCGCCGGGACGCAGCAGCGTCGCAAAAGCCATTCCGGCGCTGTGTGTTTCTTCGGGCGCGGTCGTCACAATTGCTGCCTTCTGCATCACCGCCGCGGCTTCATGGTGACGATTGGCAGTATTACTTCCTCAAGCGAGGAGCCGCCGTGCTGCAGTGTATCCCTGTACTTGTTGACGTACTGATTGTAGTTGGTCGGATACACGAAGTAGAAGTCTTCCTTGGCGATGATGTAGTTGGTGTTGACACCGCCACTTGGCAATCCGAAGCTCGCCGGATTCTTGACAAAGATGGCATGCCGCTCGTCACACTTCAGGTTGCGGCCGTACTTGTACCGGAGCGCTGTCGATGTCTGGCGATCACCAATCACCTTCGTCGGATGCAAACTGCGTATTGCGCCGTGATCAGTAGTAATCACTACGGTGACATCGTCGGCGGCGAGATCCTGGAATGCCTGATACAACCACGAGTGTTCAAACCACGTGCGCGTAAGGGCACGGTAGGCACGTTCATCCGGCGCAATCTCCTTCAGGACGGCCGAATCTGATCGGCTGTGTGCGAGGATGTCCACAAAGTTGACGACAACGGCCGACAGATCGAATTGCTTCAACTCATGAACGCTTGCCTGAAAGTCGCGCCCGTCGTTTGTGCCGATCAGTTTTTCGTACCGCAGCCGAACGCTTTTCCGGTGGCGCTCAAGCAGATTTTTCAGCAGCGCTTCTTCGTCGCGGTTGCGTGAATGTTCGTCTTCTTCGCCGTCGGCCCACATCTTCGGATACTTGCGTGCAAGATCGCGCGGCAGCATGCCCGAAAAAATCGCGTTGCGCGAGTACGGTGTTGCTGTCGGTAGAATCGAGTAGTAGAAAGACGTTGTCGACTCGAACAGTGGATACAGCAGCGGCTCAAACATCAACCACTGGTCATATCGCATACAGTCGATCACGAAGAACACAACCGGCCTGGAGCCATCGAGGTGCGGCAGCACCGACTCGCGCACCACCTCATGCGACAACATCGGCCTGTCTTCGGATGGCCCCGCAGACGCCGAGTCGGCAATCCACGATCGATAGTTGTCCTCCATGTACCGGCCGAAGATGCGGTTCGCCTCTTTGTACTGGTCTTCCAGAATCTGACGTACGCTGTCATCCCCCTCGAGATCGATGTCAAAACGCACGAGCTCCCGATAGAGGTCGACCCACTCACCCGGGTACAGCCGGTCTGACAATGCGGACGTGATCTTGTTGAAGGACTGCAGGTAGTTCTGCGAAACCGTCTGGCTTTGAAAGCGACTCCTGTCGAGAATGCGTTTGCACGTCAAAAGGACCTGGCTCGGGTTTACCGGCTTTGTCAGGTAGTCGCTGATCTTGTTTCCCAGCGCCTCCTCCATCAGGCGCTCCTCTTCGCTCTTCGTGATCATGACCACAGGCAGGTCGGGCATCACGCGGTTGATCTCGGTAAGCGCCTCGAGGCCGCCCATCCCCGGCATCTGCTCATCGAGGAGTACGGCATCATATCGCTCTGACTTGACCTTCTCCACCGCGTCAGCGCCGTTTGAGACGCTGGTCACCGCGTATCCCTTCGATTCCAGGAACAGGATGTGTGGTTTCAGCAGGTCGATCTCGTCGTCGGCCCAGAGAATATGCGGGGTCTGGATCATCAGCGTAAGCGCGGCTTTGTTGGCGTCGCTGTTTTACCCGCGCAGCGGGTGACGGTTCGAGGCCATTTGGCATCGCCCGGCGGCAACGTTTCTTGTGTAATTCCGTTAAGAACCCCTGCACCAGTCGCTATTGTCAGGCATTTGGCGTCCGCGAACGTATGGGCACCCTCAAAGCAGCTCGCTTCTATCGGCGAATCGCGATATGGACTATCGCGGCGGTAGCCCTCGTGGCACTGGGTGTTGTGCTGGCCACGCGTCTCAGTGGCGTGCGCCTTAGCACCGAGCAGGTGCAGACTGCAGTGATTGCAACCCTCCAGTCTGAGTCGCCTGAGTCGATCCTCGTAACCGGCGCCCTGACCGTGGGTGTGACGACTGTGT
>JAUIJQ010000034.1 GCA_030431165.1 Rhodothermia bacterium
ACCGATCGCCGTACGGATTGAGCGTGTGGTGATCGAGCGTACCCGCAATCGCCCCATACCCCAACTCGCCGAGCAGTTCGATGCCCGCGTGCGTTGAATCCGTCCCATTGTTGGCGATCAGGTTGGCAAGGCCAGGCAGTCCGATTTGCGTGTTCGAAGAGTTGCGCACGCAGATGCCACCGAGTGCGTTGCCGATGTTGATCAACGCCGGATTGCGCGACGCTGCTGCAAGTTCACCAGCCGCGATAGAGCCTGTCGCCGAGACAGCCGGCATCCGACTGGAGACACCAGAGCCCGGCCCGGCCACGATGTCAACCATGCCGATGTCGGTATCGGATATCGTGTTGCGGTGCGAGTCGTCGAAGAAGATGCCGTAGCGTTCGTTTGCGAGAATCCGCTTCCTGCGTTCGTTGTAGCGGCTGATCAGGTTCTTGAATGCCTTTGAATGGAAGTGCATTCCGTGCAAACCGTTGCCGGCGGGGAAGATGTCACCCAGCGACTGTAGACCAGGCCATTTCGCAAGTGCGCCAAGCGCGTTGCCAAGGAAACGATTCTCGGTGCTCAGCGGACCCATCACCTCGATCCCACTCCGTCCGTTGCCGGCGATCGTGTTCAACTTCAGCAGGTTCTGGTATGCGTTCAGCAAGCAGATGCCGTTGAGCTGATTCGGAATCACGGCGGGCGTCTCACCGACAAACATGGCACCAATCAGGTTGTTCGAAATGCCGCTGATGTTTATCGATGCGGCGGTTCCGGCAGCAGCCGGACGCACACCGCCCGACTCACCCGGAATTTCACCCGGAGCGAGTGCAGCCAGCGACTCTTCGAGGTCCTGACCTTTCAAGTAGATGCCGTTTCCACTATTGCCGCCAATGACGTTTCCTTCAGCTTCTGTGTCGCCGCCGATCTGGGTTTCGCTGGCGCCCATCTGAACAAGGATTCCCGATCCGATATTGCCGATAAGATGCCCAAGGCTGTTCGTGCCAATCTTGTTGGACGAAATCTTGTTGAGCTTGGAGGCAATGCCCGTCAGAATTACACCTGCATTGTCGAGTCCCGTCCCGTTGTTCGAAATGATGTTGCCGCCACCGGGCGCGCCGATCGTGTTGCCTTCGGAGTCTTCGAGGCACAGGCCGCCAAGCGCGTTGCCCAGGTTGATCAACGACGTAGCGCCGTTCTTGCCCGGCACGGATTCGACGCTGTCGGCCGGTACGCCGAACAGGGATGAGAGCACGGAGTTGCGGTTTGCGTTGCGCATCCGTAAACCGTAGCGGCCGCTCGCGACAACAGTGTTTGGCCGACCACCCACCAACCCGAAGCTGTTGCCGGATGCACCCGAATGCACAAACACGCCCGACAACGAGTTGGCCATCGCCTGAACCTCGTCAACGGTTGGGCCGGTTCGCATAAACCATCCGCCCACATCATTACCCTCGAAGGTATTTCCCGTTGCGTGTTCGCCCATCAGCTCGATCCCGTGCTGCATGCTGTTGCCGATGGTGTTCGCGCGAACAAATGCGTTGGCGAGGTTCTTGAGCATCAGCCCGCTGAGTGCGTTGGTAGCGACAGCGGGCTGTGTCTGCCCGGGCGGAATCAGCAAGCCGATCTTGTTGAAGTTGATCGAGATGTTGATTGAGATGTGCGCAGATTTTCCCAGTGCGCCGTTGTCTGGTCCCTCCAGCGAAATGCCGTTGCCGCCACTGTTGCCGATGGTGTTGCCTGTCTCAGGATCACCCTGCTCGCCGATCGTCAGGTTGTCGAAAGAACCGCGGGCAAGGATGCCATGGCCGCCGTTGCCGGGCGCATTGAGGGTTACGCCTATGTGGAGGCGCGTAAGCGACACGTTGGTCGCCTCGACAATTACGCCGTTGCCCGAGAACCCGTCGATGGCAAGGCCAGTGAGTTCTGACCCCGCGCCCTGGATGACGAGGCCGTCGCCACCGGCGCCACTTCCGTCGAGCACAACTACGGGTCGGTCTGCGTAGCCAGGCTGCGTTGTGGCATCAATTGACACGGGAGTCGCAAGCGCGGGCAGTGACGCGTCGGGCGCAATGACGTGTGGGCCGGCACCGTCGATCTCGAACGTTATTTCGTCTGCCGCCGCATCGTTGTTGGCTGTCTGGATTGCGGCGAGCAGCGTACACTCTGCGACATCGCTGCCTCCCACAGAGACCGTCTCACCCGTATCGCAGAATCCATCGGTTGGGTCATCATCTGGTGCGTTGCCGGTTGAGTTCACGATCAGCGCTGCTTTGGGTGGTTCGACGCTGAATGTTATTTCGCACTCGCCGATCGGACACAGGTTGGTTACGTCCGCTTCGTCGCCGGCCTCATCTTCGGCTGTGACCTTCGTGATGTACGGCTCCACGTTGGCGGCCACGGGCGTAAGCACGTTCTCGATCCAGGCCTGACCGTATCCGGTAATGGCATACCGTTGCGTCACGGTTACCGAGTCACCCGGATCCAGGTCGACCACGAGGGTATCGCTACTCAGCAACGGGTCGCCGAATGCCGGATTCAGCGCCAACGCCTGTTCGCTTCGGGCCAGAAATGAGATGACGCGAGGAACGGTAACCTCTTTTGCAACGCCAACGCCGATGTTGCGAACAAGCACGCGCACTTCAATGGTGTCTTCAACCGCAACAACGTCATGGCTTTCCTGCATCGTGAATTCCACGATGGCCTCGGTTACCGTAACGGTGCGCGTCGAGGTAGCTGTTTGACCGTCATCGTCGGTGATTGTCAGCGAGACTTCGTAGTCGCCCGGCTCCTCATACGTATGGTTCACAACGGCCAGCGAGGACGAACCGCCGTCACCGAACGTCCATGCATACTCAGACGGGGCCTGCCGACCGGTGGGAAGGACTTCTCCCGAGTGACCGTTTTCGAAGCTTCCGTCGAACTGCACGGCGCTGCGCGTCGAGACAAAGGGTGGGTCGACAGCGCCGAGCTGCCGATACTCAAACGAGGCGACGGGCGTGCCATCCGGGACGCTGAGCAGCGCGTACCAGTCCGACTGGGTGGACACGAAGTTGGTCGCACTCTTCATGAAGCCGGGACAGCTCGAGAAGTTATGTCCACCGCCGTGCGCGACCGAGACGATTGCCGCGATATAGCCGGCGGGCACAGAGATATTCCACTCGGGTTTGCCGGATGTTTCTCCACCGAGGACGCTGACGCCCTGGCCTTCGGCGTCACGCAGGGTGTAGTCAGTGTATCCCGTGAAGCGCCCGAGGTCTTCCGAGTACCTGCTGGGCCACATTGCAAGCGTTCCAGCGCCACAGAATCGCCAGCTCGTGCTGCCGGAGCCCTCGACGTAGTCGAAGTGGAAGATTGTCCGGGAGACCCGGACGGAGTCAGCGACAGTAGTCTGCGCTGATGCGCTACGTGGATGTGATGTCAGCGAAACGACGGCGGCTACGAAAAAGACGCCGAACGAGGAGCGGTAGCGATTCATGCGGACGCGGTTGGGTACTTCCTTTTATGGGCAGTGCAGTTTCGTGCACTATCGCATATATAGAATACCGGAACTTCGGCCGGATTTGGGTCAGGGCTGACCCGATGGGCGCCGGGTGCTCTGGCAATCGCCTGGATGTACGGGTGACTACCGCGTCAGGACCACGCGCTCGATCTGCCGTTCACCACCGGCTTCGAGGACAATGAAGTAGACGCCGGAGGATAGCGAGCGGGCGTTGAACGTCGCACTGTGCCGCCCCACACTGTTGGGACCGGCCACGATGACCCGCACGCGCCTGCCAAGCAGATCGAATACGCTCAACCGAACATCCATGCTTTCGGGGATGTCATACTCAATCGTTGCCGTTGTTCGGGCCGGATTCGGATAAGGTGCTCGAAGCAAGACCTGCGCCGGCAACGCACCACTGGCAGAGCGACCATCATTCAGAGCAGCGTCGACGTTTGTACTGAACGCCGCGTACGTACCTGCCTCTTCGAAGACAGCGGAGACAACGTTGTCGACCGAATCAACCGCACTACTGAGCATCTGCCACTCTCCGTCGCCGGCGTCCCACCGGAATACATGAATCGTGTTCTCGTCAGCTTCAATGACTGGAATTTGGGTCCGGCTCTCGTTGTAGTGAATCGAGACAGACGATTGTTCACCTGGAAGCTGTCCGAGCAGGGCGATCGCGTAAACGTTAGACACCTGTAGCTGGTCGGGTGAAAGGCCGCCGCGGAGTGGCGGATAATCCGAACCGAGAAGAACCATGGACCGGTGTCCACTCCGCAGGCTGTCGAGATTGACTTCTAACAGCCCGTCTGGGCTCGTAATCTCAGTGGTGCCATCTTGAGGTTCCAGGTGAACTCCGGATGCAAATGACGAAAAGAAAAAGTCGGATCCGGCCGAATCGGCTACCGTCGCACGGAGGAACAGTGCGGTGCTGTCCGTCATGGGAATGGCGACCGTGTAGTCCGTTTCGGACACAAGACTAAGGTCTGCCGCCGAAGCGCCGGTCCCATCAGGTGCTGACCACGAAACGGACGGCGGTGCCGCCAATCCGGCCAGGCCGCGAAGCGTATAGTTCAACGACGACCCGTCGAACAGAATCTCGGGCGTAAACGGAAATGTGCCGTCGACGGGGGTCATGCTGAGGGAATCAGAGTCGGCATCAGCAGAGCCTGATACCCATCGGTACGTCGGAGCCTCAAGCTGCCCCGTCTTCTGGGCAATGCGCGACTCATCCTCGAATGGCCAGCCGTCGGCAAACACACGATACGCTTCAGACGCGTCAAACATGCGCATCTGACCGCTGGCGCCGGTGACGCCATGGTACACGATGCGCCCTGAGGCCGTCATGATCTGATAGACGCCAACACCAGATGTCGGAAACTGTCCACGGTCGAGAATTGAAATCAGGCCACCTGCATGGGTTGGTGCGCTGTTGGCTCCGAGGAAGACAACAGCTGCGCCGACATCATAGTCGGGTTTTGTGAGATCGTCGTTTGGGCCTTCGAATAGCCGGCCGAGGCCACGGTCAGTGGGCGTTACGATGTCAAACAGGTTGGACCCGGCCTCGCTGTTGTGTACGCGTTCGAACTGGCTCCACGTTGAACCGCGATTGGTAACCCATTGATTTGTGTTGCGGCATGCAAGGATCGAGTACGTGCCATCGTCAGACATCTCGCTCGACCGGGGACCTCCAGACGGGTATTGGCTTTGCATGAATCCGTAGTTCTGGACATCCATGCATCTGTGTGCGCGGTTTGTTGACTGCACCAAAGCCTGCTTCGCCCGATCCCACACAACAAAAACGTACTCGTCGAGGAAGTTGAATGCAAAGTGCCCCAGTTCATGCGCCAATGTTCTGAAATGAAACTCGCTATCGGGTTGCATCGGTCGAATCCGCAGTCGGTCCAGTGTTTCCGGCGCGGTGTTGCCGAACCAGACCGGTGGAAGCCAGAGGTGCCAGCCACGTTCCTGGTAGATTCCCAATCTGTTCGCTCTGGGCCACGAACTGTTGTTGGCCTGCACGTGAATGTCTGCCGCGACGGGTAGCTCATTATCAACGATCAACACGGTATCCAGACGCGCCTGGCCATCGGTAACGTCATACAGGAAGTTGGATGCCGAGCGAATGCCGGCTTTGAGCCGATCGACGTAGTCGTCGTCCGCGTCCCACTCGATGGCTACTGACAGGTTTACGCGAACCTCGGGATGGTTGACGCTGATGTCGGTGGGTACCAGGGCAACTCTCGGTCTGTCGAAGGTCACCTGGTACGTGTTCGGGTCGATGTGGGCATTGTCAACAGTCAGGTTGAAAGCAGTCCACGGGAGAACGTCTCGACGAAACCTCCTTGGTGACAGATATCGTCGGACCTTTTGGCTGACGCGAATTGAATCCCCGGGCACAACCGGAGTTGCTGTGAGATCGACTACGCCGTCGCCGTCGGTCGTGTAGGTTCCGAGTGGTGTTTGGGCATAGCGCGCTTCGTCGTAGGCGACGCGGGCGATTTCGAATGAAGTGTTTGGTACCGGCGAGCCGCTTGCGTCCAGCATGCGTATCGCAAACTGCTCTTCCTCGAAACCAGTAATGACGAGGGCTCTTCCGGATACCGTCTTAGGGACAGAAGTCCGTCGAAGGTTTGCGATGGCAACGAGGTCACCATTTGGAGTGAATACAGCGGGCAGGCCGTCCTGGCCTCGCGATTGATTTAGATCACCAAGGCGCCATCCTTCGACCGTGAATACTTCCCAGACCGGTTCTGAGGATCCTGGTGGGCGCACATCAACTTTCAAGGAGTCGAACTGTGACGCAACCATCCTGAAGTCGCCATTTTCATCGGTCAGCAGCAACCCGGTCCGGAGAAATCCATCCGGATTGCGGGTGCGCACCGTGGCGGCGACGCGTCCGTTGCGGGCAACAGAGAAGTCGTCAATCACGTCTGTGGTGTGGGCTTCAAAGCCAGGTGCCGGCACTGGAGTCCCGGTCCTCAGGCGTAAGTCAAAAGCGCCGTCAGCCCACGTCCAGATACCCGCGTAACTACTGTCCTGGTCATCGACGCGAAACGTTACCTCACCGCTGTTCGAGATGAACGGGTCTTCCAGGGGATACGGGTTCGAGAAAGACGAGTCGGGTAGCGCGTCGCCGCGGCGCAATACGTCGACGACTCCTCCGGCTGATTCAAGGTAGACGAATATGCCTCGGTCGGTGCCCTGGGATACACCCTTGTCTATGGTTGTCGCACTCCCCCCGAAGACGATCCGCCCGCTGCTGGAATACGCCAGGTTGGTTGCTGAATAGTAGGTACAGTCTATTCTTGGCAGCGGGCAACCGAAGAAATCCCAGACAAGCAGCTCGTCGTTTTTGTGTATGCCGTTGTCATCTTTCCATAGAACGCTCCCGTCGTCGGTGAGTGCACCGATGGTTGCTGAGGCAGAAGTGGTGACCGTCTCGGAAGTATTGCCGGGGAGCGTGTGGATAACGAGGCCGTCGGTAGGCCCCGGCATCAGTACCTGCGATCGGTCGTTGAACCGAAAGTCCAGAGCAGCGGTCGCGATTTGCTGACGGGTTGTGCCATCGAATGTCCATATGGCTGTCTGGCTGGAGGCGACCAGCAGGCCCGCTGAATTCAGTACGACTCCGAAGAACTCGAGCGGAGCGCCGTCCACGAGTTCACCCGACTCAGCATAAAGGGCTCGACCGCTGCCGCCGCTGCTCGTGTCAACCACGTGATAGGACGGACCCTGAGATTGAAAAGGAACCTCTTCACCGCCGACCAGGACAAGGCCGTTGGACGCCATTGCGACGGGGCCGATGCCTGCGAACCCGGCATCGTCAGTTGAGGCAACGGATCGAGTTTGTGCGGTAGCGGTGGACACCCAGAACAATGGTGTCAGCGAAAGTGCGACCAACACAGGGATGCGGCGAAAACGATACATGGCTGAACCTGATCGGCAATTGAGCGAAGTCGTGGCTCTGAAACCAACGTACCCCCACACCGCCACGCCCACCATTACGCGTTTGCGTTATTTCACGCCTAAACCAGCCTCTCTTTTAGCGCTTTTGCAATGGCGCCGCTACGCGAGTGCACCTGCAGCTTCGTGTAGATATTCCGGATGTGCATATCGACCGTGTGATACGACAGAATCAACCTGTCGGCAATCTGCTGCTTTGTGAGTCCGTCGACCATGATCTGCAGGACTTCGCGCTCGCGTTCCGTTAATCCGTACTCGCCGCGTGGTACAGCAAGGCGCGAGAACATCGACAGGACACGCTGCGCGATCTGCGGATTAATTGCCGCGCCGCCGCGCTGCGCCGCGAACACGGCACTTCGGATAGTTTCAGCATTTGATGGTTTCAGCAGGTATCCGCCGGCGCCCGCGCAAATCGCATCAAAGATCCGGTCGTTGTCCTCATGTACAGTCAGCATCACAATCGCCGTCTTTGGCGACATCGCGTGTACCTTCTGCATCCCCTCGATTCCGCTCATGCCGCGCAGGCTTATGTCCATCAGAATCACGTCTGGTGGGGACGCCGTTTCTAGCTCGATTAGCGCGTCTTCGCACGCATCAAACGCCGCAACGTCTTCGACGCCGGGGGTTTCATTCAGGATCAGCGTAACACTGTCCCGAAAAAGTGAGTCGTCTTCGACAACCCATACGCGGATTGGGGTTTCCATAGCGGGCAGGATACTAGGTGCAAGCCGGCGCGGCCATTACGCAAACGCGTTATTGTCGGCCGGTCGAATTGAAGTCCAAGGTGACGGAAGTACCGCCTGTCGGTCTTGATACGATCTCAAGGGACGCACCAACCTGTTGGGCCCGCCACGCCATGTTCTTCAACCCGTGCCCACCGAGTCCGCCGTCGTCGCCAAACCCGATGCCATCATCTGCGATTTGCATAGACAAAGCCGGATTGTTTGTCAGCGTCACTCGAACCGACCGAGCGCCAGCGTGCCGGGCAACATTGGTGATCGCCTCTTTGAACACCAGGAATACGTTTCGGCGCTGCTGCATGTCCATACGATCAAATACCCGTGCGTCGGGAGTGATCAGCTCAAAATCAATACCCGGAAGCAACTCCTGAGCAACAGCGGTCATCCGATCGATGAGCACTGCGGAGTCATCGTTTGATGGATGGACAAACCAAACGATGTCGCGCAGCGTGTCTACCATCTGACGCGCCCCCTCTGAAATGTGGTCAAGTCGGCTCCGACTTTCTGTTGTGAGGCTTGAATCGTTACCCACAACATCACTCAGCAAGGCGAGCCCCGAAAGGCGGCTACCGATGTCGTCGTGCAGGTCGGCAGCAATGCGAAGGCGCATCCGCTCAAGCGCGACAAGGCGGGCGACGCGGTATCGGTAGGCGAGAAACAGCAGGGCAGCGACGAGGGCCGCTACCGCAATCTTGAAGTACCACGTCTGGTGCACGAGTGGCCGAATGATGATCTCAATCGCGTCGCCTACACCCGCATCAACACCGTCAAGATTAGCGGATGCAACCTCAAACGTATACCGGCCGGGACTCAGGTTTGTGTAATTCACACTTCGATCGTGCCCGGCATCTGTCCACCGATCGTCGAGCCCGCGCAAGCGGTATCGATACAGCGTGCGGTCGGGCGCACCGAAATCGGGGGCTGCAAATACAATTGCGATCTGGTAGTCTCGGTATCCGACGGTCAACTCCTCGAGGCCAAGCGCGTTGTGGTCAATAGCCGTATCACGGCTCGCGGTTCGTACGCTCAGTATTGTCGCGGGCGACGCGTGCGTGTTCAATCCGATATCATCCGGAACGAACAGGGTGAGTCCGTTTAATCCGCCGAACACGAGTTCACCATTGTTGCGTCGGATGGCAGCACGCCGGTTGTATTCAGTGTTTCCGGTGCCATCCGCTTCGTCGAAGTATCGGATGTCGCCACCTGGCTTCACGTGGGCAATCCCGCGTGATGTGCCTAGCCAAAGTTCGTGTGGTGCGGTTTCGATTACGCTGAAAACGAGCGCATCACCGGTCAGGCTGACTGCTGGTGTGGTCTTGATTGTATCGTAGCGCAGCAGGCCACGATCAGTCGCAAGCCAGAGCGTGCCTGCGGCCGCCCGGGCCACCTGAACGTCATACACCGTCATTCCCGCCGTTCCTTCGACGAACGACAGTGCGTCAGACGCTGGATCAATTCGAGCTAGCCCGGCGCCCTCAGTTCCAATCCAAATGGTCCCCGCTTCGTCTATCGCGACGGACTGACACGAAACAAATTGGTCGGATACTCCCGGAAGGTCAGGCCGATAGATGCGCGCCGTCGAAATCACGCGACCGCTCTTCACATCGACGCGGTGAACGTCCCGATGTCCCGCAACCAGAAGCGTCCCTTCGCTGCCTGGGCTTATGTCGAAGACTACGGGTTGCCCGACTGTTGAATCAGGAACCGGAAGACGAACACGTTCAAATGGTTGTGCGGCGCCGCCACGCCTGACAAACAACCCGTCGGATGATCCAGCCCACAGGTCCGCGCCAACATAGTGCAGGGCCCAGACGGTTGATCCAATTGTTGTGGCGGTGTGTGTATTAACGCGCAGCAGGCCGGCGCCGAAGGTACCAACATCGAGCGTCTCGTCAGCCGCCTCGGCGATCGCCATCACTGTGCCGGCACCTGGTTCGTCGGGGAGTCCGCTTCCCGGTCCAACCGAAATAAACGGCTTCACGTTTGGGTCGTGCTTGTACAAGCCGCTTCTCGTGCCAACCCACACGATCCCGGCGCGGTCTTCGAGCATGGATAGCGCCGTCCCGCTGAGCCCGGCCGTTGCTCCGGATTCCAGTGCGTGAAACGTCAGTTCCTCCGTGACCTCGTCATAACGCGCAACGCCGCGATCTGACATGAGCCATGCCACACTATCTCGGGCCTCGAATGCGAAGTTGATCGTTGCGCCGTTCGGCCAGTTGGCAACCGGGTTGAAGCCGCCAGAACGCAGATCCACATACCCTGGGTCGTGTGAACCCAGCCAGACTCTGTTGTGTCTGGTGAAGAAGTGAAGGGCACCGCCAGAGCGTTTACGGGTCCATCGCTCAACGAGGGCATCCGCGGCCGCCGAATACTGAAGCACACGAACGGTGGATGATGCCGCGCCGTCTTCTTGCGGTGCAATGAATGCGAATGCAAACCCCGATTCATCGTGTGACGCAAGCGACGATGCCTCCACCTCCTTGACCATCGGTGGGTCGGACGACCAGTACAGCGTTGTCTCATCGCGACGGGGATCGTACCGCATTATCCGGTAGCCGGTCGACACCCATAGCGACGAGTCAGACTCTGCGTATAGACTGGCGATGCGCAGATCCTGGATGAATCGCCGAGCAGTCCCGGTCGTCGGGTCAAAGCGGTTCATTCCTTTTGTTGTGCCCACCCAGATATCACCTGATGCTTCCTCCTGCAGGGCGGTGATCGAACTACTCGACAGGGAAGAGGAGTCACCGGAAATGCTGCGGTAGGTAACAAACTCGTATCCGTCGTATCTGTTGAGTCCATCGGATGTCCCGATCCAGAGGAAGCCGCGCTGGTCCTGGAGCAGCGCGGTGACGACGTTGTTTGAGAGTCCGTTGCCTGCGTCGATCCGTTCGAACTGAAGGGATTCGTTTGACGGTTGAGCCACGGATGTGTTTGCGGCTAGCACCAACAGCCAGGCACCGATGCGCCAGGCGGCCCGAGGGCCGCGGAAGCACGGACTGAGGTGTGATGTGCCGCAATAGGTCATGCTAGTCATCCGGCCGAGGCGTGACATTGCGGATGTTACGAATTTGGGCGCGCACGGGTATTGCGGTGCCCGCTCGTAGCACCTATCGTCAGTAGCAACCGACCGGCCATCGATATATCCATGCGCGCACAGCCCAACTTGCTCTTCTTGTTGCTCCTGTTCTTGGTGTCCTTTTCGAGTCTCCCGTACTTCCCGTTTGCAGTGACGGTTATGAGTCCATCAACAAGCTCTGCTCAATCGCCGAAGCACGAGCGACTCCGCGTCGGTGTCGTCGGACTCGTGCACACGCACGTGCATTGGATCCTCGGACGCGAAGATCGCGGCGACATCGAGATCGTCGGGATCGTTGAGCCAAACCGTGATCTGGCACAGCGATTTGCGAAGCAGCACGGCTACTCGATGCGCATGGTGTACGACACGCTCGAGGAGATGCTTGACGCAACCTCACCTGAAGCGGTTACGGTGTTTACCACGATCAAGGACCATCGACGCGTGACAGAAGTTGCGGCTCGGCGCGGGATTCACGTGATGGTTGAAAAACCGTTGGCCGTCAGTCTCGAAGATGCGCGTGCGATGGCAGCGGTTGCACGGGAAAACGGCGTACACCTGCTCACGAACTACGAGACAACGTGGTACGCAAGCGTACACGATGTCAAACGGCGCGTCGATGTCGGTGATGTTGGTCCGCTGCGAAAAATTGTGGTCCATGATGGGCACGAGGGGCCCGTGGAGATCGGCATCAACATCGAGTTCCTCGAATGGTTGATCGACCCCGAGTACAACGGAGCCGGCGCGTTGACGGATTTTGGCTGTTACGGTGCCAACCTGGCCACGTGGTTGATGGACGGACGACGGCCACTTTCGGTTACCGCGGTTACGCAGCAGATCAAGCCTGACAAGTATCCGCTTGTCGACGATGAGGCAACGATCATACTCGAGTATGAGGATGCCCAGGCAATAGTGCAGGCGTCGTGGAATTGGCCTTTCAGTCGGAAGGACATGGAAGTGTACGGGCGTACCGGCTACGCACACGCTGATGACGGGATTACGGTGCGCCACCGGTACGCAGGCGAAGATGAGCCGACGATCACCCGGGCGGATGCGCTATCTACACGCGAAAATGACCCGTTTGCCTATCTGGCGGCGGTCATCAGGGGCGACCTGCAGCCGGGTGCGGACTTGTCTTCGCTCGAGAACAACCTGGTCGTCATGGAGATACTCGACGCGGCGATGCGGTCAGCGCGCGAGGGGCGCACGGTGAAGTTGCGGTAGTATCGTTGCGCGGTGGTTGTCGGGGGTCGGTAGGCGCTACATGACAGTAACCGTTCGTACGCCGACCTCATCGCCTGCCATTACCCGAACGAAGTACCGGCCCGACCGCAGTGAGCGTGCATCGAAGTACCACTCGTGCTCGCCGGCTGGATGTGCATCGTCTGCGATGATCGCGGTGCGGCGACCAAGCATGTCAAAAAGCTCGATGCGTACGGCGGCGTGCTCCTTCAGGTTGACCGAAATCGCGAGTTGGCCTGCCACCGGGTTCGGATAGGCATGTATGACAAACGTTGATGGCAACGTGTGAGCAGGCCTGTCATCCGACCCGGTTACTGTCGGGAGTCGAAGCGTCAGAAATACAACACCCTCCTCATTGCTGGCTCCGGCCACACGTATGTAGTAGG
>JAUIJQ010000571.1 GCA_030431165.1 Rhodothermia bacterium
GAAGCACGACGTCGTCATGATCCGGCGGACAAACCGCGTCAACAGTTCCGTACGTCTGGTACTCCAGGTCAAAATACTTGGCCGAGTTGTAGAACACGCCGCGGTCGTACGGTCGCCGAACTCCGCAGATGATGCGCGCAACAGCTTTGCCGTGCAGGCGACCCGAATACCAGAGTTGTTCGACGCGTCGGTGCCCAATCCCATCTGACGAAAACTCCGCGCAGTCGCCAACGGCGTAGACGTCCGGGATATTTGTTTCGAAATACTCATTGACAAGCACGCCGCGACTGATGTCAATACCTGAGTCTTCGAGGAAAGCAATGTTGGGACGTACGCCGAGTGTCAATCCGACAAAGTCAGTGTCGATCACCTCGCCGGCGGTTGTCTCTACAGCACCGACGCGTTCCCCACCCCCATCACGTGTGGGCGTCAGTCGTGCCACTTCGATACCCAGGCGCAGGTCAATGCCGTGCGCGGTAA
Organism: Rhodothermia bacterium; assembly: GCA_030431165.1. GTDB lineage: Bacteria > Bacteroidota > Rhodothermia > Rhodothermales > JABDKH01 > JANQRN01. The sequence continues at coordinate 481 of JAUIJQ010000571.1, forward strand.
TCTGATTGTTGACAAGCGCGGATTCTTCGGGCGGGAGCAGGTAGTCCATGTATGACGCCTCGCGCACGAGAAACGTAACGGGGATGTTGCGCGAGTGCAGCATCTCGGCAAGCTCAACACCGATGAGTCCGCCGCCAACAACGACAGCCTTGCGAATGCCGGGGGTGCGCGCTTCAAGAGCTTTCAGGTCGTCGAGTCCGTACAGCCCCTGAACGCCAGGGAGCGTATCTCCTTCCCAGCCAAATCGGTTGGGCTGCGAACCGGTCGCGATAATGAGTACGTCGTATGCAATCGGGTCGCCGGCCGCGAGGTGCGCACGCCGCCCGACCGTGTCGATCCGCTCGACCCGGTCACGCACAAGGTTGATGCGATTCTTCGCCCAGAACCAGTCTTCGTACGGCTTGGTGTCTTCGTAGCGCATGTGGCCCATGTAGATGTACATGAGCGCGGGACGCGAGTAGAAATGATCAGACTCCGCCGAGACCACCGTGATCGCGTCGTCGGATGCCTTCCGAAGAAACCGCGCGGCGGTAATGCCACTGACGCCGTTTCCGACGATGAGGATATGTCGTTGTGGTTTCTTCAATCGAAGGAGGTCGGCCCACCGGACTGGTTCTGCGCCTACAAGGTACGAGGCATCACGTGCCGCGTCGCGTGTGAGTGTGCGCCGAGAGCGACTCTGTTACGGTGTTTACCGAATTGTGATGTCGGTACCCCCATTATCGGCACGGTTCCATTTTTTCCGCTATCGTTTCGGTTTCGCCCTATCAATGCGATATTGACGCGTTACTCAATGCCACAAGCTTGATCCTTGAGCCCTGACGCCATGCCTGCCATCCACAGCAAGACAGATTACGATGTTTGTATCGTCGGCTCGGGCGCCGGAGGCGGCATGGCCGCCCACGAACTCGCGCGTGCCGGCGCAAAGGTCGTGGTGCTTGAGGCCGGACAGGACTGGGACGCTGCCCGCGACGGCGACATGCTCACATGGAACTACGAATCGCCGCGGCGCGGCCGTGGCTCCCGCAAGAAGCCGTTTGGTGAGTTTGACGGATGTATCGGCGGATGGGAGATCGACGGCGAGCCGTACACCCGCGCTGAGGGCACCGAGTGGGACTGGTTCCGCGCTCGGATGGTCGGCGGACGCACGCACCACTGGGGCCGGATTTCCCTCCGTTTTGGTCCGAACGATTTTCGCCGGAAGTCACTCGACGGGCAGGGTGACGACTGGCCCATCACCTACGACGAAATCAAGCCGTACTACGATCGGCTTGACCAGCTCGTTGGAATCTTTGGCAGCGAAGAGGGCATCTACAACGAGCCCGATGGCGTCTTCCTGCCCCCGCCAAAGCCGCGCTGCCACGAGCTACTGCTCAAACAGGGTGCGGAGGCCGTCGGCATCCAGGCGATCCCAGCCAGGTTGTCGATTCTGACGCAATCGGTTGGCGGGCGGGCGCCGTGTCATTACTGCGGGCAGTGCGGCCGCGGGTGTTCGACGCGGTCGAACTTCTCGTCGCAAAGCGTGCTGTTGCCGCCCGCGCTTGAGACGGGCAATCTGGAGATTGTTACGCACGCGATGGCCCGTGAGGTGCTCACCGACACCGAAGGTCGCGCCACGGGCGTCTCGTACGTCGACACCACAACGCGGGAAGAGCGTCAGATAAATGCCCGCATTGTTGTCCTTGCAGCAAGTGCGTGTGAGACGGCGCGGTTGATGTTGAACTCGAAGTCGCCGCGTCACCCAAATGGCATCGGTAACAGCAGCGGACTCATCGGGCGCTACCTGATGGATTCAACCGGCTCGGATGCGATGGCGTTTTTCCCGCAGCTTGTTGACCATCCGATGCACGACGACACAGGTGTTGGTGGAGCGCACCTGTACATCCCGTGGT
>JAUIJQ010000035.1 GCA_030431165.1 Rhodothermia bacterium
AATCAGCGCCCTGTCCGGTCCGCTACACGGCAAAGCGAACCAGGAAGTGATCCACATGCTTGAGCAGATTCAGGCAGACGGTGGCAACTACAAGAAGTACATCGAGAAAGCGAAAGACAAAGACGATCCGTTCCGGTTGATGGGCTTTGGTCACCGCGTGTACAAGAACTTTGATCCGCGCGCGCGCGTCATCAAGAAGACCGCCGACCGCGTGCTGAACGACCTGGGCATCAAAGATCCCCTCCTCGAAGTCGCGAAGCACCTGGAGGTGGCCGCCCTCGAAGACGACTACTTCGTCGAGCGCAAGCTGTACCCGAACGTCGACTTCTACAGCGGCATCCTGTACCGCGCAATGGGCTTCCCGACAGACATGTTCACCGTGATGTTTGCCATGGGCCGGATGCCGGGCTGGATTGCGCAGTGGGTCGAATCAAGGAACGACCCCGACGGACGGATCCACCGACCCCGACAGATCTACACCGGGCCGACGGCTCGTCCGTACGTGCCGATCAGCGAGCGCGGCTGAGCCGCAGCACGCCGTCGGCGACAAGCTGGGCGATCAGCCGCATAGCGGAGACATCGTCGATCCATGCCGAGAGTGCAGCGGCATCCAGATTCGGCAGCGAGCTCAGTACACGAGCCAGTTCACGGTCAACCGGCCTGAACTTCCTGCCGCCGGCATACAACACCGGATGCTCTTTCTCGTCCACGCCGGCTGCAAGCAACCGCGGTGACGCGGGCGCAAGCGTCGCACCCTCGCGGATCTGTTGCTTCAACGCGGCAGCCTCCAAAACCTCGCCTCCGGGAAATGGGACGCCACGTCTGTCAGACGCGGTGACGTACGATCCAAACCAGTCATCTATCTCAGCGTCATCGTAAGCGACCGCACGAATGACCGCACGCACTGCATCAAGCGTGTTGTGATCAAATACACCTGCGGCGGCCCCAGACTCCAGGGTCGCGGGTAACCGGAGTAACCGATCTCGTGCAATCCCATCAGCGTAATGTTCGATGTAGCCGAGCAGGACTTCCCGCACGCTCGGAACGCGAAATCCGACCGAGTACGTCACGCTGGCGGTCAATGCTACGCCGTCATGCCCGACCATCGGAGGCAGGTAAATCAGGTCGCCCGGATCTACGCGCCATTCTTCTGACGGCTGGAAGTGCGCGAGCAATTCCAGTTCGTCGTGCGACACGTACCGCGGCTGGTCAACCGGTTCGGCACCAACCCGCCACGTACGCGAACCCATCCCCTGGATCAGGAATACGTCGTACCGATCAACGTGGGCGCCCACGCCGCCACCCGGGGCGGCGTACGATACCATCACGTCATCAAACAGCCAGTTCGGCACAAACCGAAAAGGCTCGGTGAGCCCCGCAACCCCGGCTGACACACGCTCAACCTCCTGAACAAGCAGTGTCCAGTGCGACTCGGGCAGCGCGAGGAAGTCGGATTCGTCAAACGGACCGTGTTCAACCGTCCACGAAGACGGGTCATCGGGCGGCGCGTTGCGGATGAGACGTGACGTGAACTCGTCCTCAAGCGACAGGCCGGCCAGCTCTTCAGCTGAAAACAGGTCAACGTCTTCGGGAGCAAACGCACCACGCACAAGCAGGGGGCGCTTGCCCCAGTAGTCTCGCAGAAAGCGCTCGGTCGTCATCCCGAGTACACGTTCAGTCATGGCCGGCTCGTTCAACAGTCAGGTGCGGATACCGGTCAAGCTGCCAGTCGATCACCATCCCCTCAGCCGTCAGGCGGGCTGCATCGGCACCATAGAGTGACTCGACAACAAAGAGCGCCGGCTCGTAGCTGCGGGCTCCACCAACCGAGGTGACGTACTTCCCATCCGCAACAAACTCGACATCGTAGCGAACTTCGATGGATGCATAGCGCTCTGCAAATGCGTCCCGATCGCCGGGAAAAGTTGTTGCAACCCGTCCGTCGAGAAGGCCTGTTTCTGCGAGCGGGAACGCGCCGTCGCAGAGTGTCACCACCCAGGCCGACGTTGCCGCCGCCTTGGTAATAAAGTTGAGGTACGCGGCATGCTCAAGGTCGCCAGACATCGAATTGCCCGTACTTGGAATAACGAGGATGTCGACTTCGGGGGCGTCGTAGAAGGAATAATCTGCAGCGACGCGTACACCCTCAAACGTCGTCACGGGCGCGCCATCCGGACTTACGATGAACGGACGGATGTACGTTTCAGTCTCCCTGAAAATGGTGTGGTGAAAGATGTCGAACGGTGCAACGAGTTCACTGTTGAATACCGACTCGGTGACAACAAACGCCGCGTTGAGGGCGCGCCGTTGTTCGCCTCCGTCCGTTGCCGTTGCTGCATCTTCGGTAGCGGTGCCGCCATTCATCGCCCCACCGGTTTCGACCGATGCCGCGCTTCCGTCGCCGGGTGGCCCGTTCTGCCCACAGCCGACCAGAACGAGTAGAACCGCCAGCAGCAAGCGTTGGGAGCGGGCACGACGCATCCTTACGATCCTTCCGATCATGACGAACTACACGTGACCTTCGAGCTCAACCAACAGCGCATCGCGCTGCTCGTCGGAGAGGCTCTCGAGGGGCTCAACCGGCTGCGATGCCCGACGGAGCGTGTCGATATCGCCACGCTTTTTGCGTGCTCTCGACACCTCGAACTCGCGGGTTACCATGTAGGCAACGGTCGTTGCCGCTGCTGAAACAAGTAATGCTCTCAGTACACGAGACACGGTGAAGCAACGCTGGTTGTACTTTGTGTCCCCAATGTAGCAATTGCGTATCGAGCATGGCGGTCCTTGAACAGCCAACCTGGCTTCGCCTCGAAGAGGAGACGATCGGCAGAATGCGCCCGTTCGTGGAGGCACACCGCCGTCGCCGGATCCGCGGCGAGAAAGAAGTTGTTTCGGACTTCCTGTTCGACTACTACGGATTACGAAGCCGGCACCTGCTGGCGTGGACGCCCGGTATCGGATATACGCTAAGCGGCCCGCTTGCCACCCGTTTTTCGCAGCGTCAGTACTTCGAGTCTGTCGGGCACCATGACGCGGGCGGATACACCGTTTCGCCGCGGTCACTCACCGCGCGCAGGAAACGTTCAATCACGTGGATCAGGACGGTGCTTGAACAGACGCAGGAACGTGCCCCCTTTCTGGGGTGCTTTGGCTTGCACGAATGGGCGATGCTCTACCGCGGTGGTGACGTTCGACACAAGCAGATTCCGCTGCGTATGTCGCGCGAGGAGATAGACAGTGTCGTTGAGCACCATGCGATTGCATGTACGCATTTTGACGCGTTTCGCTTCTTCTCGCTCGCGGCGCAACCGCTGAACCGTCGTGATCTGACGAGGGAAAACACGGTGCTCAACGAGCAGCCGGGATGCCTTCACACAAACATGGATACCCTGAAGTGGGCGATCAAGCTGTATCCATTTGCCGCGTCAAACGTTATTACCGATGCGTTCGAACTTGCATACCAGATCCGCAAAGTTGACATGAGGGCGTCACCATACGACCTCCGCAAGGAGGGGCTGGAGCCGATTTGCATTGAAACAGACGCCGGAAAGGCGCAGTACCGCGCGTATCAGAAGGCTTTTTCGGATGCAGCGAGGCCCATACGGCGCCGGCTGATTGCAACGGCCGCCCTGCTTGAAGAAGCCCTGCTGGAAGAAGCCCTGCCGCAGGAAGCCCTGCCGCAGGAAGCCCTGCCGCAGGAAGCCCTGCCGCGCAAACAGGTTGACACCCGGGATGTACCCGAACACCCCGTACAACAAATCGCGCAACATGACGTTTGATCGAGAATTGCAGCAGACCCGCCCGATGCGCCGTCGTACCTGATGACACCTGTTCAACCCAGTCCGCTACACCGCTACACCGTGGCGCTGCTCCTCGCCGGGGCGTCCTTTGTGCTGATCCCTGTCGCGTCGGCGCAGTCAAACCACGCGTTCCAGATGGCCCGCGTGAAGTACGACGGCGGCGGCGACTGGTATAGCGACCCGGAATCCCTGCCGGAACTCCTCCGCTTTGTCCGCGCAGAAACAGCGATGGATATCGCGCCCGAGCCGGAAATCGTTGAGCTGTCCAGCGACAAGCTGTTTCAGTTTCCATACGTGTACATGACGGGGCACGGAAACATCAGCTTGTCTGAGCGTGAAGCGCTGCGGCTGCGGCGCTACCTCCTGGGCGGCGGCTTCCTTCACATTGACGACAACTACGGACTCGACAGACACATCAGGCGCGAGATGGCCAAGGTGTTTCCTGATCGTGAATTTGTGGAGCTGCCGTTCGACCATCCGATATATACCATCCACTTCCAATTCATCAACGGCCTCCCGAAGATCCACGAGCATGACGGCAAGCCGCCGCAGGGGTTCGGGCTTTTCGACGACGGGGGTCGGCTGATGGTCTTCTACACGTACGAGAGCGATCTGGGCGACGGATGGGAGCCTGAAGACGTTCACGACGACCCGCCAGACGTTCGGCAGTCTGCACTGCAGATGGGAGCGAACATCCTGGTCTACGCCATGACTTATTGAGGAGCGAGTACCGATGAAGAAATACTTTCTGTTCCTGCTTGTAGCGCTGGGTTTTCTGGCGTACACCAATCCCGGTATGGACGACTTTGCAGAATTTGCGCGCGACCGTTCGCAGGAGGCGATCCGGGAAGAAGTTGGTGACTCGGCGATCGGGCGTGCGCTGGCCGAATTTGGATCCAGCCTCGCCAACGATTTTGCGGATGACCTGACCGAGCGCAAGAATTACGTCGTGTGCAGCGTCTATCAGGTTGGCGATGGCAACGAACCGTGGAGCTTTCTGGGCATTGCGGGTCGATTCGTCCGTTTGGGTGGCCCCAAGAGCACAGGCACGGCGGATTGATCGCGCCATATCCGTACATTTGGGTGTCCCAGGCCATACTCTCCTCCACCCTGCAATTTGTCCATGGATCACCTGAAGTCGAGCGACCCCGAGGTCTATGCGTCCATCCAGCGCGAGGTCGAGCGGCAGAACGATGGCATCGAACTGATTGCGTCAGAGAACTTTGTCTCTCGAGCCGTGCTCGAGGCAATGGGCACCGCACTGACGAACAAGTACGCCGAGGGATTGCCCGGGAAGCGCTATTACGGAGGCTGCCAGTTCGTCGACGAGGTTGAAGACCTGGCACGTGAACGCGCCCGCGCCCTGTTCGGGTGTGACTGGGTGAACGTGCAGCCGCATTCCGGTGCATCCGCGAATGCCGCCGTCTATCTGACGGTACTCCAGCCCGGCGACACATTCCTGGGGCTGAACCTTGCCCACGGTGGCCACCTTACCCACGGCAGCCCGGTCAACTTCTCAGGTATCCTGTACAACGCGGAGTACTACGGCGTCGAAGCTGACGGACCGCTTGCTGGTCGCATCGACATGGAACGCGTACGTGACCGCGCGCTTGAGCTGAAGCCGAAGATGATCTCGATCGGCGCGAGTGCGTATCCGCGGGACTTCGACTACGAAGCGTTCCGATCAATCGCTGACGAGGTAGGTGCCATCCTGTGGATGGACATGGCGCACACCGCGGGCTTGATTGCGGCGGGCGAGCTCAACGACCCTATGCGCCACGCGCACATCGTGACGACCACAACGCACAAGACGTTGCGTGGACCGCGCGGCGGCATGATCCTGGTCGGTGACGACTTCGAGAATCCGTTTGGTAAAGTGGCGCCCAAGAGCGGACGTACCAAGATGATGTCGGAGCTGCTCGACAGCGCGGTATTCCCGGGCATGCAGGGCGGCCCACTCATGCACGTTATCGCAGCAAAGGCTGTTGCCTTCGGCGAGGCACTGGACGAATCGTTCAAAGACTATTCGATCCAGACGTTGCAGAACGCGAGCGCGATGGCCGATGCGTTTATGGCAAAAGGGTATGATCTGGTCTCAAACGGCACCGACAACCATTTGATGTTGATCGATCTGCGAAACAAAGGCATTACAGGCAAAGACGCGGAAGCAGCGCTTGGAATGGCCGAGATCACGGTCAACAAGAACATGGTGCCGTTCGACGACAAGAGTCCGTTTGTCACAAGTGGCATCCGGGTCGGGACACCGGCAATGACAACTCGCGGTCTCGAAGAGGAAGACTTTGTGGAAGTTGTGGAACTGGTGGATGCGGTGATCACGAGTCCGAATGACGAAGGCGTAGTTGCGGGCGTGCGCGAACGCGTCAGGGAACTGTGCAGCCGGTATCCGCTATATGATTTCGTTGTGCCATAGGGATAATGTCTGACGACTTCAGCGATAGCACCTCCGGCGTCCTCGATGACGACCTCGCGGCCGGACTCGGTACCGCGACGTATGACGAATTGATCGCACTTGGTCGGTCGTTGTATGAGCAGTCACTTGTGCGCCGTGAGCACGAAGAGATCACAGACCCGCGCGGAAACAGCATTGGTTGGCTGCTGGACACGCGGACGCCCATGCTCGACGGTGCATCGTTTCGTCGCGTGGGTGCTGTCCTCGCTGAGCGGCTGGCAGCCCGCGGCGTTGAGCAGGTCGCCGGCTTTGGTTTTGGCGCATACGCACTGGTGTGCTCGGTCCTGTCAGCAACCGACAATCCGCACTTTCGCGGCGGGTTTATCCGCGAAAAGCGTAAACCTTACGGCCGACGCCGGCTCGTAGAGGGACCGCTTGACCGCGAGCGACCCGTTGTGCTGCTCGACGACATCCTCAACTCGGGGCGAAGTGCGCTGAACGGCGTACGCCTTCTGCGTTCTGACGGCTTTGATGTTGAGGGCGTCATGACGTTGTTCAGCTTTACATGGAGCGGTGGCCGCGGTCGGCTTCAGCAGGAGAGCCTGTGGGTCGATTCACTTCTTGACCTCAACCTCCGAGAACAGCCGATTCACTGAGCCAGGTCACTAGGTAGGGCACCGTGGGGTTATCTCGATCACTCATCGTATCTGCGATCAAGCGGACAGGCCGCAAGGCCATAGGCAAAGCCTCGCTTGGCCACCTCGGAGACGGCGCGTCAGGCACCGGCGACGGCGCACCACCAGACGGCGCTGAAGGCCCCCGCGGCGAACAGATGGCTGAGATGGGCTTCCTCGATCATCTCGAGGAGCTGCGGTGGACATTCTTCAAAGCCGGCGGCGGCGTCGTCGCGGCGGCGGTCGTCGCGGCGTTCTTTCGCAAATGGATCATCGACAGCGTCCTGCTGGGTCCGGCGAAACCTAGTTTCTTCATGTACCAGCTGCTCGGCATTGAGGCTCAGCAGCTCGACCTTCAGAATAGAACCATCACCGGACAGTTTTTTGCGGATTGGGGTACGGTGCTCGCCGTTGGCCTCGTGATGGGTTCGCCAATCGTCGTCTACTCTTTCTGGAAGTTTATCGAGCCGGGCCTCTACTCGTCGGAGAAAAAGGGACTGCGATTCGCGGCCATGTTTGCGACGCTGTTCTTCATGATCGGAATCGCATTCGGATACTGCATCATCACGCCGTTTGCGCTGCAGTTCTTCGCCAACTACTCCATCTCGGCGCAGGTCGTCAACGACTTCGACATCACGAAGTACTTCTCCATGGTTACGTGGTGGTCGTTTGGTGCGGGCGTGCTATTTGAGTTGCCGGTCATCGTGTACTTCCTCGCGCGCGTCGGAATACTCACTGACCACGCGATGCGCCAGTACCGGCGCTATGCGCTGATTGTGATCATGATTCTGGCCGCGTTCTTTACGCCACCAGATCCGCTGTCCATGATCCTGGTGGCTGTGCCGCTGCTTGGTCTCTACCAGATGTCGATCGGCATCGCCCGTATGGTGGGCAAGCGCCGGCAGCGCGAGATCGACCGCGCGCTCGCCTGAGCCCGGATGGTCGGTTTGTCCAGTCGGGATGTCCAGTCGGTCTGTCCAGTAATGTGACCGTCTGTACGGCGCGAGGTCGCCGTCTCCCCCGGCAAGCACTCTGACGCGGGCGCGCGGCCACCGTCAGTTTTCGGAACACGTTCTGCATGGACTGCGCGCTCAGGCGACAGCCTCCGACAAAAAACGCTGTTCCGATGACGCCAATCCGAGTATCCGTCGTCGCGCTGTGGCTACTGACCGCCGGCGCCTTCCTGCCCCGTCAATCAGTTGGGCAATTTGCACGCGTTGGCGTCTCAACGGTCTACGACTACGATGTGGCACTTCCGTCCGTGACGGGCTACGCGCCGTACGGCCGCGGTCAGACAAGCCTTTACGGTGCCGAGGTCCATCTGGGCCTCTCAATCGGCTTCCTCTCTTTTTATCCGACGTACGCCTACGCCGTAGGGACACGTGCTGTGTTACTCGCCAACGAATCTGGTGACTACCTGCCGCTCGGTTACGGCTTCAGCAGAGAGGCCGGCACATTGGGCGAAGTAACCTACGGGCCCGAATATTTCGACCTCGGATCCGAAGCACACCTGGAGCAGACTACCCGCGGAACGTACGTCTTCCTGCGACTCGGCGGCGGACTCGAAGTCGGCTCGGGGCGCTTCGTCAAAACGAGGACCGTCACCGTCTACTCCGATGTACTCGTTGACGAGTACTACCTCCTGGAATCCGATGGACAGGAAGACCACTACCTGCATTGGGACACGTGGCACGAACGCACGGTCGTTGACACCCGGACTACGTCGGCCCGATCAATTCCACTGTCGGTTCAGTGGACAACTTCCTTTGGCGGATGGTACGGTCGTACGCGCGTGACGCAATGGCGCACAGATCACGACCGCTCTTACACCATCGAATACGGAATCGGCGTGACGTTGTAGGTCACTGAGATTGGAACGTTCGCGGCCGGCAGTTTGTCTACGGGGTCACACCAAAGGCAGAGACCGATGCGACGACCGAAAAAGAACCTACTCTTCGCGCCCGCCTTGCTCCTGATGGGCTCCAGCATGCTGCTGAGTGGAGCACGCCAGGCGGTAGATGACGACTTCTTCGCGATCCAGAAGAACTTCGAGATTTTCGGATCGATGTTCGAGTCGCTGGTCCGCCAGTACGTCGACCCCGTCGACGCCGAGCGTGTTATGCGACGTGGTATGTCAGCAATGCTCGCCGAACTCGACCCGTATACCGTATTCCTCGATGAGGCTGACTACATAAACGCCAACGTGCGACAGGCCAGGCGTCTGGGAACGGTAGGGCTCGATGTGGACCTGCGCGACGGCAGGCTGACGGTGTTGTCCCCAATCGACGGAGGCGCCGCGTTTCGACAGGGAGTTCGGGTGGGCGACGTGATTGTCGCCATCGCCGGGTCATCGATCGATCAGCTTTCTGAACGAGACGCGCGCGAACTACTGGAAGGCGACCCTGGGTCGGCGGTCGAGGTCGTAATCGAGCGCGCGGGTGAAGACGCGCCAAAGCGATTCCACCTGATCCGGGAGGTCATCCGACAGAACCCCGTTGTGCACAGCGGCTTCCTGGAAAAAGCCCCGTCTGTTGCCTATGTCCACCTCGCAAACTTCAACCCGGGCTCCGCAGAGGCCGTCGAGCAGGCGCTGAAGGCGCTTATGAACGAGCGTCCACTTGAGGGCGTGATCCTGGACCTGCGGGACAACCAGGGCGGATTACTCGACGCGGCCGTGTCGATTGTCCAGTTGTTCGTTCCAGCGGGCTCACCCGTCGTCACAACCAGGGGCAGGAAGCCCGAGAATATCGCCACGTTTCCGACAACTGAAGACCCAATACTGCCGGATGTACCGCTCGCTGTGCTTGTCAACGAACGATCTGCTTCGTCGTCTGAGATTGTCGCCGGCGCACTGCAAGACCTCGATCGGGGCATCATCGTCGGCAGCACCTCCTTCGGGAAAGGCCTTGCTCAGAATGTCATTCCACTTCCGTTTACGACGGGGCTCAAGATCACAACGTCGCGCTTCTATTTACCATCCGGCCGCAACATTCAGGCGCTCGACTACCGCCTACACGGGACCCGCGTGGCTGACTCGCTCAGGGCCCGGTTCACATCGTCCAACGGCCGAGTCGTTCGAGGTGGTGGAGGAATTGAACCCGACGTCAACACCAACGCAAACGCGGGACCTGTTGAAGAATCGCTACGTCGTTCTGGTGCTTTCTATCATTTTGCTCGTGACTGGTCGACAAATGGACGCACCGTCCCGCCCGATTATTCGCCGGCGACGGTCGATCTGAGTGCATTCTCAGATTGGCTTTCGGCCGGCGAGTATCGGTACCGGTCGCAGGCGCGGGAGCAACTCGATGCACTGAAGTCGACACTGTCTGAGCCTTCAGGGGCAAGATCCGCAACAACCGGCTTTGAACAGCTCGAAGAGCTGATTCGTGTCGGGGAACAGCGTGCCTTTGAGGCCGAGGAAGCGGTCCTGCGTCATGCCGTCTTTGAAGCTGTTGTCCGGCAACTTGCAACCGGCGTTGCGACTCAGTACGGTGCGCTGCTTGCGCACGACCCCGACGTCGGCGCGGCACTGGATCTGATCAGCGACGCCGCGGCTTACCAACAAATGCTGCGCCCGTGATGGACCCCCTTCATCTCCTGATGTTGCTTTTCGCAGGGCTTGCGGCCGGATATGTTGCGGGAGTCTCCGGACTCGGTGGAGGTGTCATCTTTACGCCCATTCTGCTTTTTCACTTTCGCGCGATAGGCGTGCCGGGTGATTCGCTTGTTCCGCTGACTGTGGGCACTTCGCTGCTCTGCACTCTCGTCGCTGCGGCAGCAAGCACGTCGCATCAGATGAAACGGCAGGCGGTGTCACGACCTGTCGCGGTGCGAGTGGGGATATCTGCGGCCTTCGGCGTTCTGATAGTGTCGCGGTTCGTAACAACCCAGCCGTGGTTTGACGAACGGCTGTTCCGCATTGTCTTTGCCGCTATTCTCGCAATTGTCGCTGTGCGGATGGCCGGGGGGAGTGCAACTGGCGCAACAGAGCAGCCAACACAAACGGGTGGCAGGGTATCCGGAAACTGGTTGACACCAACGGGGCTTGCCGCCGGTGGACTCTCAGCGGCCGCGGGTGTTGGCGGCGGCATTGTACTCGTGCCGGTGTACCGCAAACTGCTGCGCCTGCCGATGCACGTCGCTGTGGGCACAAGCAGCGCAACCATCGTATTGCTGACCCTGGTCGGTGTCGGGTCGTTTGCACTCTCTGGAAGCGGACTCTCCGGAAGTGGGCTCTCTGGAAGTGGACTGCCTGGTGACGCTATTCCCGGTTCCGGCCTACCGTCAGCGATCGGCTACGTCGACGTGGTGCGCGCAGGGCTTCTGTCGCTGCCGGCCCTGGCGTCCACAAGGTGGGGTGTCGCGAGCGCACACAAGCTCGATGCGGTGGTGCTTCAGCGCGGCTTTGCAGCGATCATGATTCTCCTTGCCGGCGTGCTGGTGTACGGTGCTGTGCGGTAACCACCGCCGCCCACGTGTTGACGCTTGCCGGTCTGTCGCTCGCGGTGTCTTGAGCGTTCGGCACAAAAAAAGGGGCGGCGCAAAAGCACCGCCCCTCCGTTCCATCTCCAGTCGACGGACTCAGTCCACGACGAACGCGACCTTGCAGATCACTCGGTACTCGACAACCTTGTTGTCGCGCACGCGGGCCTGGATGTTTTCGACGTTTACCGATCTAACATTCCTGACGGACTTAGAAGCCTCCGATGCGGCGCCTTCAACGGCCTCCTCGATGGTCTTCCCTTCAGCAATGACTTCGATAACCTTTGCAATTGACATGATATACCTGCTTCTCTATTCGAGTGATGCTTAGTGCGTGACGACCTTCTTGAGCGTCTTCGCCTGGGCGACCCAGCCCTCAACCATTTTCTGGGAAGGCACCTGCCGTACCAGCTTCTTGGCTTTATTGACCTCTTCCATTTTCGCCGTCAGGTTGTCCGGGCGGCGCTGGGCAAGTTCAGAACATGAATCGACGCCTGCGGCTTCGAGCAGTTCGGAGTATTCACCGCCGATGCCCTTGACGCGCATCAGGTCGGCGTGATTCGTGAAGCGCAGCAGCTTGCCTTCGTCGATGTTTGTACGTGCAGCGATGTCGCGTCGGCCCGACTTTTCGCAGCAAACCTTGAGAAGCCCTTCCACGGAGCTGATGCCAACTGCTTTCAGCTTCGCTTCAATTGCGGGGCCGACCCCTTCGATAGTCGTGAGTTTTGCCATGACGGAGAGTGTGAGTTTTATGGTCAACCAGAACGACAAACGGAACTGATTTGAAGTAAGTGAATAGCCCCTCGGCAGTCAAACGCCATCAGCCGTTCCATGTGAAAAACCGGTGGTTTTGGCCATTATTGAGGTAATGGATCGTGCAAGGGGGGTCAAATGGCTTACATTCCAAGCACTAGAATCCGGCACCATCCATCACCAGAAAAAGGAAGAAGTCATGGGCTTGTTTAGTTTCCTCAAAGGCATCGGCAAAAAGGTGATGCCGGGCCGCGAAGCGGAAGAGATTACGGCAGACATCAAAGAGTCACTCGGTGACCAGGTCAAGGACCTGCGCGTTGCGTTTGACGATGGCACCGTCACGATCAGCGGAACAGTGGAATCTGTCGCCGCACGCGAAAAGGCCGTTCTACTGGCTGGCAACGTCGAAGGCGTTGAGAAGGTATCTGACAACATCGCTGTTGTGATCCCGCCACCTGAACCGGTCTTCTACACAATCCAGAAAGGTGACTCGCTCTCGAAAATTGCGAAAGAGCGCTACGGCGATGCCATGAAATGGCAGGCGCTGTTCGACGCAAACCGCGAAGTCATCAAAGATCCGGATCTGATCTACCCGGGGCAGCA
>JAUIJQ010000036.1 GCA_030431165.1 Rhodothermia bacterium
CCATCGATTCGGATGAGGACTCAGAAGTTGCGGCGCGCTATGCAATTGACCTTGCCAAGCGGCATGACGCGGTGGTTAATTGCCTGGCCGTCATCGATTTGCAGTCAATCGAATCCAGTACTCGTGGCGGGGGAATTGGCAGCTTTTATTACGCCGAGAAGCTCCAGGAAAAGCTGACTGACGATACAAGGAAGCTGGCTCGGGAGCTCATGGAGCGCTATGAGGAGATTCTCGCCGAAGCGGGAATTCGTCACGGCGAATTGATTCGCGAGGGCGTCCCCTTTGAGCGGATTGTCGAAGACATGAAGGTTCACGACATCCTGGTCGTTGGAAAGGACCCCCACTTCTTCTACGCGCACCCCGAAAAAGACACGCACACGGTTGCCCGGGTCGTAAAGCGCACCGTTGCGCCGACGTTGATTGTTGACAACGACTATCGCGAAGTAAAACGAGCTGTTGTGGCCTACGATGGCAGTGATGCAGCGGCTCGCGCGGTGAGGCGGTTTGTACACCTCAAGCCGTTCGGACCGGACGTGGATGTCGAGGTGCTCACGGTCTACAACAAAAACGAAGATGAAGCGGAGCTCCTGCTCAGGTTGATCAGCGACTACATCAGCGAGCACGGCTTCTCGGTTCGCACTGCGGCCCTGAAGGGATCTGAGCCTGCAGACGAGATCCTCAAGTACCTTGGCGACACCAATGCAGACCTGCTCATAGCGGGTGCGCATAGCATCTCGGCGATCAAGCGAATCACGTTCGGATCAACGACGGCACGGCTACTGTCATCGTGTACGATCCCCTCTTTTCTCGACAGCTAGGGCCCGAATCAGTTCGGCCAGTTGGTCTGCGGTCCCATCAACGGTAGCATTCGCTGCAACCCACTCGCGGTTGTGCGTGCCTGAGGTGGTTGCACTGGCTGACATCGTGTCTGATGTCGTGTCTGATGCCTTCTCCAGGATCAAGTTGATAGTCCTGACCAGTCCGGAGACTGTGTCATCAGATAGCACCTTTGCACACATCCCGTCGTCAACAAGACTTCTGTTTGACGGGATATCACTGAGCACTGGCGTCGCACCCGCATAGGCTGCTTCCAGGATGGATTCAGACACGCCGTCAGCGTGTGGAATAGAGACAACGACATCCGTGTTGCACCAGATATCCGCCATTTCTTTCTGATCCAGAAATCGGTCAACAACCCGGGCCCGCGGATGAGCCGCAAGCTGATCCAGCATCTGCTGAACGTTGGCTGATCGTTCGTGCGCGAGTGTCAGCACGATGACAAACACGTCGTCCCGGTCACCAAGCAACGCCTGCATGCTTTCGAGTACCAGCTCTGGTTGATACCAGTGTTGTAGTCCGCGGGGTGCGGTCACCACAAAAAATGGATCCAGGTCAGGATCGGGTCTTCCCTGATCGACGGAGGATGTGTCAATCCCCCAGCGTGTCGCAACCATCCGGCTTGCGATTTCAGGGTACAGGCCCCTGCCAATCTCGAGTAGCGCCTTGCCATCGGTGGTTATCAGGTCAGCTCGGCGCAACCCGTAGCGCACAACGGGCCCAAACCAGAGTCGCTTCGGCCATTTGAACGGATAAACACTCAGATCGCCGGTCCAGGTCTGCATGATGAACGGCGTAAACCCGGTTCGGGCAGCGAGAAACCCGTAATGCGTCGCGTAGGAGCCCATCAAGACATCACATTGGCCGGCTTCAAGGACGCGGCGCAGGAATCGCGATGAGCGCAGATAATCGAGATAGCTTGGTCGCGGCAGAACGCGGCCCGGCAGCTTCGAGAATGCGACGCCGGGAAGGGGTGTATCGGGTTCGTCGTAGGAAATCAGTGTGACGCGAATTCCCGCCCGCACAAGAGCCGGCAACCACT
Organism: Rhodothermia bacterium; assembly: GCA_030431165.1. Lineage (GTDB taxonomy): Bacteria > Bacteroidota > Rhodothermia > Rhodothermales > JABDKH01 > JANQRN01. Next base: position 1,880 of record JAUIJQ010000036.1, read on the forward strand.
TCGCCACATGGTAATTCCCGCCGTCCCCGACATACGCGACGTGTGGTCTGTCACTCATGGCCCCTCTGATCCCCATGAGCGTCGCCAATCAACAAGCCGGAACGTCGAGCCATCACTTCGCATCCAGATTGCACCACCCATCGTTGTCTGAACGCGGCGCCCCGATCGCTTCCACCGGGCCACAACGGATGTGTCGGGATGCCCAAACCGGTTTCGGATACCAGCCGAAATAACAGCCACTGCCTTTCCTGCATTGATGCCATTCTGAGATATCCGGGTGGCCAGTACAAAGTTCGCCGTACTGCTTGTCTTCGAGCCATGGTGACCAACCTTGATGACGTCGCAGGCAAGGTGGGCTCCATTTTCCACGAGGTACTGCTCAGCCCCCGCTTCAGCGTCGCCCATAAATGCGACGCAGGTTGTCCCAAAGGTAAGGCGAATTACGATCGACGCATTGTTTGCTGACGCGTGTCGTCCGTCGCGACTGTCTGGCGGCGGCGGATTGACGACCTCGAACAGAACGCCATCGAGTACAAAGTTGTCACCCGCGTAAAGCGGCCGTACTGTTGCGCTGCGCAGCGTATGGATGTCGTCAACACGTTCAGCAAAGAGGTGGCGTACGGCAAACGCCGATGAGATATCAGTGACGCCGCCGTCATGATCGTCGTGCGGATGTGAAACGACGAGGCCGTCTATGTGTCGGGCGCCGAGTCGATGCAGCAGCGGGACAAGCGAACGCGTTGCGGGCGACATGCGCCATCCCGACGGGCCCGTGTCGATCACTACAAACCGGTGGTTTGGTGTTCGGACAATCGCCGCGTCGCCCTGGCCGACATCCGCAAAGATCACATCGAGCGATGCGGTCGTTAGCAGTGACCTGAGCGGGTGGGCGGCCGAAGCGCCCACGACAACCGCGGCGGCGAGTCCGATAAAGGCGATCGTGTATCGCCATCGTTCGCGGACGCGCAGTAGATGGGCAACACCCGATAGTAGCACTGCGGCTGCGATCATTTGCGCAGTAGGGCCGGCGAGTAGTCGGCTTTCAAGAACCGGCGCAAAGTCTGAGAGCACTACTGATCCGCGGACGAGTACGTTGACGGCCAATCCGGCTGTGTGGGCGAAGTATGTGGCGAGTGCCGGGGCGAGTAACGAAGACAGAACGGTCAGAAGGCCGGACCCGAGTGCGACTACAGTTAGGGGGATTGCGACGATGTTGAGAAGGAGTCCGGCAAGGGGCGTAAAGCCAAACGTGAACATGAGTATTGGCGCCGTTCCAATCGAAGCAGCGAGGGATGTTGCGATAGACGTTCGGAGAGAAGAAAGCCGTGATCTGCCGGGCAGGAGGTCTCGAATCGGTCCCGCGATCAAGAGGATTGCCGCCACGGCGCAAAAGCTGAGTTGGAACCCCGCGGCAAAGAGCTGCTGGGGACGGTGTACGAGAATGATGCATGCGGCCACACCGAGGAGATTAAGCGAGTCGGGACGTCTCCGAACCAGTGCACCGCAGAGGAACAGCGATCCCATGATGACGGCACGAACCGCGGATGGCTGCTTACCGGTTACGGCCGCATAGAGTAGCAGCAGGGCGATTGTCAGTGGCACACGAATCCACTCTACGACATACCACTCAAGGGTAAAACGAACGAGTATCGACTTCAGGAGCCGATACGCTGCCATGCCTACCAGAAGGACATGTAGACCTGATACCGCGAGCAGGTGCATCAACCCGGTTCGCGAAAGTGCATCGCGGGCGCGATGGTCCACCTGGCTACGATCTCCCAACAGGAGTGCCGTGATGACGGGCCGGGCTGATGCTTCGACGTGTTGATCAATTGCTGCACGCACGTACGACTGGACTTGTTCGACCATTGACGCGTGTTCCGTGTCTGGATGTTCAGTCGCCGGACGTGCACCGACGTCGCGTCCCTTCGCAAGGTTGACGCTCGCTTCGTCGTATATCGTGGCCGTACCGGCAATTCCGCGAGCCCAGGCAGCGGCCGCGTAGTCGACGTCGGCGGGATTGCGTCGTGGTTGTCTTAGCGAGCGTGGTCCGTAAATGACGACTCGAGGGTGCGCTGAAACCAACGTGTCGGGGATGCTTGATCGAGCGCGATTGAGCAGTCGCACAGCAACGATTTCGCCGGCAATCGAGGTGGGCGACGACACGCGGATTGTAAATCGGATTGCGCTTGAATCGCGGGTGATGGGCCCCGTGACGCGTCCCTTGAGTGAGTCAGCCATTGCCGCCGTCTTGAGGAACTGGTGCCAGGACGTACGGGACTGCGTCATTCGTGCTGATCCGGCCACGAAGAGGATTGCTGTGGCAGCCACGACATAGGCGGGGCGTCCGCGAAGCAGGTTGGGAGCTCGATCAATCAGTAGTCCCAGCGCGGCTGATAGCACCGCGATTGTCAACAGCAGTGCAGGGAAAAGTGTGGTACTGGTGAAGAGTGGAGAGGCCGAGATCCCCGCCGCAATGGAAATGGCTGCGATGAGTGCCGGACGCGCGAGCATGGTGTTCAGGACAAAGGGCGACTCCGGACAAGTGATTCAGGCACGTGACCAGGACAGGTGATTCAGGACATCGAACCGGGGTACGCAGAAGACACATCCGGCCATGCGTGCATAACGCCGCGACGTGTTTGGCCCCAATATTCATGCGGGCTTGGGGTCCGGCAGATTGTCTGGGCGCCGGCGGGGCGCTATTTTCGCCGGCCATCGCCCTTTGTCCTTTGAAGAGATTACCATGAGCAGCCGCCGAAATGCTCGAGAGCGCGTCCTGCAAGCGCTGTACGCGTTTGAACTCGGCGGTGGCGATGCGGATGTTATTCTGGAACGCATCGTCGATGGCGGGGCAAAGTTTGACAAGTCGGATGACAAGAACGCCCCCGACCGCGCCCGGGACGGTGACGACGAGGACTCCGACGAGCGCATCCGCCGCTTTGCGCACTCCCTCTTTCTCAGGACGCTCGACAACCGGGACCGCGCCGAAGAGATAATCAGGCGCCACGCCAGGAACTGGGAGCTATCCCGGATTGCGCTGATCGACAGACTTGTATTGCGCATGGCCATCAGCGAAATCGAGTCGTTCGAAGATGTCCCCCCGAAGGTCTCGATCAACGAAGCGATCGAAGTAGCCAAGAAGTTCAGCACGCCGAACAGCGGCAAGTTCGTAAACGGTATCCTTGATTCGTTTGTCGTTGAACTGGCTGGAAAAGGCGCCCTGCGAAAAAGTGGACGCGGTCTGGTCGGGACCGAGAGTTACCTTTCAGGCAAAGGATCATCCGGTGCGACGTCAGACACGGCGTCTTCGCCGGACGACAACCAAGACCGAGCTTCGTGACAATGGGACTGATTGCGATCGGAGACATCCACGGTTGTTGCCGCAGCCTCGAGAAACTGCTCGACAAACTTGCCCCCGCGGCCGACGACACGCTCGTCTTTGTGGGCGATTATGTAGACCGCGGGCCGTGTAGCCGAGCTGTCATTGATCGGCTTATTGCACTTCAGGAGGAAGTGACGTGTGTCTTCCTTCGCGGCAACCACGAGCAGCTCATGCTCGCGTACTTTGACCATGGCGAGTACGACGCGTGGGCAATGAACGGCGGCGTCATGACGCTCAACAGCTATCTCGGTGACGATCGACGCATCGACCTTCCAGAGGAGCACCTCTCATTTATTCGGGACACGCTGCTCTTCTACGACACGCCGGACTTCTTTTTTGTGCACGCCGGCGCTGACCCGCGATTGACAATCGCTGAAAACATCGAGCAGGGTGATGAAGACGTGTTCCTTTGGGAGCGCAGCCATCTGCGGGCGCGATCACTGGCGTGGGAGAAACCGGTTGTCTGTGGACATACGCCGGTCGAAGAGCCGGTCAACGACGATCTGTTGATCAACATCGACACCGGGTGCGTGTATCATATGCATCCGGGTCGCGGTCGGCTCACGGCGGTGCGCTTGCCGGAACGAGAGTTTGTGTCGGTAGCTTTCGCCGATTGACAAACGCCACGTCAGGCGCTCAGATCTTTATGCCGACGCGGATCTTGGGGCGGGCGAGTCCGGCCTCGAAGTAGACGAGCCTGCGGGGTGCGATGGTCAACCGAACGAAGGGCTCGAAGATGAGATTGAATCGCTGGTTTCGGTCAGGGCGGTCTTCGTCGAACCCGAAGCGCAATCCGGGGCCGATTCGCGTTCCCACGTGTACGTCGTAGGTGCGTGGCCGGGCCATGCCCAGTACCTCGAGCGATCCGACGATGCGAAGCGATGCGCCGATGGCGACAGCGATCTCTGAGCTGCCTGTTGAGGTGAACCGGGAAACGTCAGCGAGGAATACGGCCTCGCGCGTGTACATTCGGCCCGGAGCAACGTAGGTCGCCTGCACGCCGATTCCGGGGTACCCCGCGATTCCAAGCAGGACGTTATTGCCGCCGGGGATCAGCTCGTCGGTGGTTGCTTGCGCGGTGCATACAGACGGCCCCAACGGTAGGGCCGGTACCAGTGCCGTCGCAAAAACGACGAAAACGCAGCCCAAAGCGGTGCGTGCCCCGCGTCTGCCGGAACAAAGCGCGGCCAAACGCTTGGATGGGCTCGCCCCGCGCCAACGCGGTACCAACCCAAAAACACAACGCCGGATGTCGCTTCGCTGTGGAATTGTCGGATTGCCTAACGTGGGTAAGTCGACCCTGTTCAATGCGCTCAGCCAGGCGGGCGCCGAGTCGGCAAACTATCCGTTCTGCACCATTGATCCCAACGTCGGGATTGTCTCGGTGCCCGATCCACGACTCGACCGCCTCACCGAACTGGCGAAGTCGGTCAACACGGTGCCGGCGACAATCGAGTTCTTCGACATCGCCGGGCTCGTTGAAGGGGCTTCGCGCGGCGAAGGACTTGGCAATCAGTTTCTGTCGCACATCCGCGAAGTCGATGCCGTAATACATGTCGTGCGTTGCTTCGACGACGAGAACGTTGTCCACGTCTCAGGATCGGTCGACCCGGCACGCGACATCGAGGTGATTAACACGGAGCTGCTGCTCAAAGACATCGAGACGATCGAAAAGCGGATTGATCGTGTCGGGCGGCAAGCCAAAGGAGGCGACAAGAAACTGAAGGACGAGCTCGCCTTCTGTGAGCGCCTCCTGGCGATGGTCAGCGACCAGATGCTTCCGGCCCGGCGATTGGAGGTGCGCCCGGAGGAAGCTGAGTGGCTCAGGTCGTTGTCGCTGCTGACGTCAAAGCCGGTGCTGTACGCCGCAAACGTGTCAGAGACAGACATGGCAGCCGGGAACGAATACGTCGACGTGGTGAAGCAGATTGCTGATGCAGAGGGCGCGGGCGTCGTTGTTGTGTCGGCCGAGCTGGAGGCGCAGCTTGTCGAGCTTGACGAAGAAGAGCGGCGGCTCTTTCTGGAGGACCTCAACGTTGACTCATCCGGACTTGATCGGTTGGTCAGGGCCGCGTACGCATTGCTCGGGCTCATCACATTTTTCACCGCCGGGCCGAAGGAGTCGCGTGCCTGGACGATCCGCAGGGGGACACACGCGCCGCAGGCCGCAGGTGTCATTCACAGTGACTTCGAGCGCGGGTTTATTCGTGCCGAGACGATCGCATTTTCGGATTATGACCGTGTTGGCTCCGAAGCGGCTGCCCGCGAAGCCGGCGTACTGAGGGCGGAAGGCAAGCAGTACGAGGTAAAAGACGGGGACGTCATCCTCTTCCGCTTCAACGTCTGACGGATCAGCGTGCCTGCGTCGTGGCGTCTGGTCAGAACAGCCGCCCGAAGTAGACCGTAACAAATGGCGTCCCGAAGTAGTGGCGGGGATCGTCGGAGTCCACCTCCAGCAGTGCCGTGCCCGTCGGGTAGTAGTTGAACGCGTATCCGATGCGGAAGCCGCGTGCGCCGTTCGAGCCGCGACCGAAGTACGCGCCGAGCGTTAACGCTCCCCCCAATCCCATGAGCATGCGACCGCGCGACAGCGCCCGGTACGTAGACAGGCGCTCGTCACCCTCCCCCTCGGCGACGATTTCGTCGCCGTTGCAGTCAACCTGGACATCGAACCTCCCGTCGCCGTTACAGTCGGCGAAGTACGGGTACTCCCATGCTAGCGTCGGGCCTGCTGAAAGCTGATAAAACGGCCGAAAGTTGTCTTCGATCTGGTCGGCAAAAACGCGGCGCTGAACTCCGAGGCGAAAAGGCGCGACCAGGAGGTAGTTGGCTTTGCCCGGGATGGACTTTTGTCCGAAGCGGTTGAGAAATGCCACCTCGCGTTCATCTTTCCCCGACGCAAGTGAGGCTTCGAGCATCATGGCCCACTGCGTTGTCAGTGAGTCCCGCGCGTAGCCCCCAAACCCGAACCCGGAATTTGTCAGCGTGAGGGCGAAGCCGATCGTCGGGTCCGAGCGTTGTGGTGCCTGGGCGTCAGCCCGTCTGGCCGTGGCCGCGATTACGCAGAGGGTGAGCAGAGTCACCACGGCGAACGTGATATTTCCGGAGATCCGTTTGATACGAGCCGCGTTGCATACTTTCAGACAGGACATCCGACTTACAACGAGGTAATTGGCTTTGATCCACCGAACCGGCGGAGGACCGCCCTTCAGCACCGCACAACGTGTATTCATGGCGTGCTGCGCCGCGGCCCTCGTAGCCGGCTGCGCGGGTGGCCCTGCGGGGAGCCCACAGCCGGGGCCCGAGGTTGTGCGGCTCGATACGGCCGCGGACTCGCTGGCGTACCGCGTGTCAGAGGCGATGGGAGCCCGGGCGTGGCAGTCGGCGCCGTTTGTGCGATTTGATTTTGCAATTGAGTCGAATGGCGACCGCGCGTTGAGACGTCGTCATCTCTGGAGCAAAATGGACGGTCGATACCGGATGGAACGACCCATGAGCGGCGACTCGACGCTCGTCGTGTTGTTCAATACGCAGACGCAAACCGGCCGGGCGTTCATTAATGGCGTCGAGTTGGCGGAGGAACCCGCGAGTCGCCAGGTGGCATCGGCATACCGCGGCTTCATCAACGACGTGTACTGGCTGACAATGCCGATGAAGCTGTTTGACGAAGGTGTGGTTCGGGGTATTGACGCCGACTCATCAGACGGGACAATGCGTGTCCTGACGCTTGCGTTTGAGGGTGTCGGATTGACCCCGGGTGACCGCTACTGGGTCGGGGTGAAGGAAGACGGCATGGTTGAGGAGTGGACCTACCTGCTCCAGAACGCTGATTCGCCGAGTACCTATCGGTGGATGGAGTATGCAGCCTTTGATGCGCCTGCCGGCTCGGTCAAACTTGCGTCGAGGAAACAGGCGCAGGGTCGTGCGATTCTCACCGACCATATCGCACTGCCGCAAGCGGTTGACGACGGGTACTTCGAGGATGCATCGCGAATGCTCGACGCACTCGACTCAGGGGAATAGTTGGACCGTCCGCACGTCAGGCGCTAATTGGATTATCGCTGGTTCATATCGCGGCGGTATCTCGTGAGCCGAAAGCGGTTCTCGATGATAACGATCATCACGGGGATCTCGGTGTCGGGCGTTGCCATCGGTGTCGCGGCGCTGATCGTTGTTCTTTCGGTGATGAACGGCTTCTTTGATTTTGTTCGCGACATGCTCGTGTCTGTTGATCCGCACATCCGGATTGAGCGTGTTGGACCGGGCGGGATCGACAATGCCGACTCGCTGATTGCGGATCTTGAGTCACTCGACCATGTAGTGGGTGCGTCAGCATACGTGCAGGGGAAGGCGCTGCTCATGCATGACGGAGGCGGTGCGGATGTCAACAAGGTTGTCATCGTTCGCGGCATTGACCCGGAAGCGGCCGGGGGTGAATCGGAGGTTGTTCGTCGCACCCGGTTTGGCGAGTTTGACCTGGAGCGCCGAGACGGGCGCCCGGGTGTGGTGGTGGGTCTTGACCTGGCCGAGCGTCTCGGCCTCATGCCGCCGGGTGAAGCATCCCGAGACCCGTCGCGAATATCGCTGCTGTCTGCACTGACGCTCGAGCGCATGATCTCGCAGCTCTGGGGCGCGTCGTCGGTTCCGCAGCGCTTTGAGGTGCGCGGGCTGTACGATGCGGAGTCGGTGTCAGATGAAAGCACCGTGTTTATCCACAAGTCTGAGGCGCAGCGGCTGTTTCGACTTGATGGTGCCGTCACATCAGTTGAGGCGCGACTGGACGACGTCGATTACGCCGGCCAGGTCAAGGCGCTGATGGAGGAGCGGCTCAGACAGCGCGGACGTGGTTCGACGTACGAGGTACAAACGTGGTACGATATCCAGCGTTCGTTGTACGACGTCATGGCGCTGGAAAAGTGGGCCGCTTCTGCGATCATGTTGCTGATTGTCATCGTGGCAGCCTTCAACATCGTGGGGTCGCTTACGATGGTAGTAATCGAGAAGCGCCGGGACATCGGTGTCCTGCGCGCCCTCGGGGCCTCGAGGAAAGATATCCAGCGGATCTTCCTGAATGAGGGCCTGCTGATCGGTCTTGTCGGGACGGTTGCGGGCCTGCTCCTTGGATTGCTGCTTGTGTTTCTTCAGGCGCAGTACGACCTGGTGCCACTTGCCAGGGCCGAGTCATTCCTGATCGACGCATACCCGGTGGCGCTGCGTGTCACTGACGTGCTGGCCATAGTCGCGGTTGCCATGATCCTGTGTCTGACGGCATCTTTATACCCGGCGTGGCGAGCCGCGAACGTGCAGCCGGCGGCGGCGGTCCAGGAGGAGTAGCATTCCGCGAATCGGCTGTGCGTATCTTCCGGCCATGATTCAGAAGCGATTCGAACTGATCGGGCTACCCGAGCGCCCGCCAAAGCCGCGTACGATTGGTCGTACCATGATGCTCGACAAAGGGCTGTCGGTGCGGCAGGTCGAAGACTTTATTGACGTGGCAGCGGACTACGTCGATATCGTGAAGCTTGGTTGGGGCACCTCTGTCGTGACCCCTTCGCTAGACCGCAAGCTGGCGCTATACAGCGCGGCAGATATACCGGTCTATTTCGGCGGGACGCTTTTTGAAGCCATGTTTGTCCGCGGTCAGCTCGACGTCTACAAGAAGATCCTGGACGGCGTTGGTGTGCGGTACGTAGAGGTGTCGGATGGATCGATCACGATCAGTCACGAGCGGAAGCTTGAGTTGATTGCGGATCTGGCCCGGGACTTCAACGTCCTGAGCGAAGTGGGCTCAAAGGACCAGGCGAAGATCCTCCCTCCCTACAAATGGGTGCAGATGATTCGCGCAGAGCTCGATGCGGGCAGCGTCATGGTGATCTGTGAGGCACGCGAGAGCGGAACGGCCGGCATATTCAGGCCAAACGGTGAGATTCGCTCGGGGCTTGTTGATGAGATTGTAGATATGGTCGGCGCTGAGCGTGTCATGTTTGAGGCGCCGCAGAAAGGGCAGCAGGTCTGGTTTATCCGCAACTTCGGTCCAAACGTAAACCTCGGGAACGTGAGTCCGGAAGAGGTATTGCCGCTGGAGACGCTGCGACTAGGGCTCCGGGCTGACACACTTTTTGAATTCTTCAAGGCGCCGGACGAATACGTCGCGGACTCCTCGGCCGATACCGAGCCTTCGGGACACGGCGGATAACCTACGTTGGTCGCGGGCTCCGTCCCTGGGTCTCGCCCTTTTTGAGCGGTTTGGGACGGTTATTGGGCGGTTGTTGGTCCAGGAGGGCAGGCGGAACAGGTGGCGTCGGAGGCAAACCCGCGGGTGCGCGTTAGTACGGCGTCGCGCCCCCATTGCGGCCGCCGCGCCGGGAAGGGATCTCCGTAGTCGCCCGCGCGGTTCCATAAGCCGCCGGGGCGGCGTATATTATCCGTTCTCGCCTTTTCCGGATTGCGGCCATTGCGGCCCAGACGGGTGGTGGGTTGGTCGGGCACGGGCCCGGCAGGCGACAGCAAGTTTACGATAACGAGTTTACGACCGTACGCAGAGATCAGCAGGCGCAGCGTCTGTCGAGATCAGCGGGGTCACCAGAGATCACCAGAGATCACCAGATCAATGGCACGCAAAGATCAATTGACGGGCAAAGGGCCGATGTCGGGCAATCATGTCTCGCACGCCCACAATAAAGTGAAGCGTCGCTTCGAGGTGAACCTGCAGAAGAAGCGGTTCTACATCCCCGAAGAGGATCGCTGGGTAACCCTGCGGGTTTCAGCGAAGACGCTCAAGACGATCAACAAGAAGGGCATCAAGGCCGTCCTGGACGAGGCGCGTGAGCGCGGCGTCAAGGTCTAGCCTGAGCCAAACGAAGCACAGCGATGGCGAAGTCAAAGGATACGCGGCTAAACATCATTCTTGAGTGCACCGAGGCACCGGGAACGTCGCGTTATGCTACCAAGAAGAACAGGCGGAATACGCCCGAGCGACTGGAGTTGAAGAAGTACAACGCCAAGCTCAGAAAGCACACGGTTCACCGCGAAATCAAGTAGCCGCGGCTGCGTCGCGTAAACACGTTCAGCAATGGCAAAGAAACAGTCATTTGGCGACAAGGTCCTCAAGGCACGTGCCGAGGCCAAAAAGATGGCAAAGATCATCGTCGCCACGAAAAAAGAAAACGGCCACTACTGCTTCACCGACAAGATGGTCGAGCAGTCAGAGGTCCAGGCAGAGCTCAAGAACGCTCGCGCCTGACTCGTTCGGGGTGTAGCGCAGCCCGGTTAGCGCATCTGCTTTGGGAGCAGAGGGTCGCAGGTTCGAATCCTGCCACCCCGACAAGCGGCCGCCGACTCAGACCCGCGCCAGTAGCTCAGCTGGATTAGAGCAACGGACTTCTAATCCGTAGGTCGCAGGTTCGAGTCCTGCCT
>JAUIJQ010000572.1 GCA_030431165.1 Rhodothermia bacterium
CAGGTTGTGAGAGGCTGGCGCGGCGGAGCTCCGCGACCGGTTGATGCGGGCCTTCATACCTACTTGCTGGACCTCGGCACCGGCGAGGGCGCGTACATCGGTAAGACACTCCCGCTCATCTTCAAGACGTATGAGGAGTATTTGCTCGCAACCGGGTGGGCTGGCTACCCGCAGGTTCGTGTGCTGCGGTATTAGCTGATATGAGCGGATTGCCGCGATCACAGGCAGGACGGCCGCAATGGCAATAACAGCAATAACCGCGGCTAACAACTGCTCGGGCACCTGTTGCGACGGCTCAGGGAAAAAGCAGACCGGGACAACGCGCAGATGCGTATCGTTTCATGGCTACCGTCACCTCCATGCAACGATCGTCCCGACCAGATCGCCCCCACAACGTACGGCTGGCAGGTACATGCTTCGTCTTGCTTGTGCTCTTTGCCCGCGCACCGGCTTCCGCACAACACACCGGGGACTGCATTCCGTCGAGTGCCGAAGCGTACCTCGAGGTGAACGACGTACGCGCCCGAATCCTCAACGATGGCGCCCTTTTCTGGGACGGCAGCCCGCACGTTTATGAAGTACCAAAAGGCGGCGGTCGCCAGTCGCTGTTTCACGCGGGCCTGATGATCCACGCCCAGATTCCCGGCGAGCACCGTCGCGAACCGCTTGTGGCAGTGGCCCGATACAACAACCGCGAATTCTGGTCGGGACCAATCGAAGCGGATGGCGGCCCACCGTCATCCTGCGAACCATTTGATCGCATCTTTAACATTTCCCGTGACTCGCTTCACGCGTACCATGGCGGTGCGAGTCCGACATCCGACCTGACTGACTGGCCAACCGGACTTGGCGCCCCGACGTTGTCCGAGGACGGTTCCATCATAGACCTTGGCGCGTTGCCACTGGCTGAGCGCGTTGATAGAGTAATCGATCTTGAAAACGGCGAGCGACCGGCAATCATTGGTGACCAGATGCTGTGGTGGATCATGAACGATGTCGGAAATTTCCACAATGAAACCGAGACGATGCCACTCGGGATTGAGATCCATGCGTCTGCATTCTCTTTTGACGAAGTTGGCCCGTTGCGATACACCACGTTTTATCGATACCGGGTTCTGAATCGCACACCTAGGCGGCTGGACTCTCTTTATTTCGGATTCTTCGTCGACCCCGACGTTGGCCACTGGAGTGACGACCTTATTGGCGCTGACTCGGTGCTCGGCCTCGCGTACACGTACAACGCAGACAACTATGACGAGAGCGGAGACCGCATCGGTTACGGCGATGCACCGCCGGCAATTGGCTTCGACTTCGTGCGCGCGCCGTCCGCTGACGGTTCTCAGACCGGCATGACAAGCTTCGTCGACTACAATCTCTGCGACTGGGTTTATTGCTCTGTAGGGGCGCTTGGGTTCTATCTCCCACAGGTTGCTCGTGGTCGCCTTGCGTCCATGACGCTGCGGGAAGGCAACAAGGGGTGGGACGCACCTGAATCCGCACCACAAACAACATTCATGTATAGCGGCGACCCTGTTGGGCGGCAGTTCTGGACAGAGTTGAACACAGACGGTCTTGGCGCAACCAATGAGCCGGGTGACCGTCGTTTCATGGCATCATCCGGACCAAACAACATGGAGTCGGGCGACGTCCTCGAGTTTGAAGTTGCGATCATATGGGCCCGTGGGAAAGACCACCTGGATTCCGTGCGGGAACTCCGACGGGCAAGCCGGACCGTTCAGGCGTTTGTGGATTCGGGGTATGACCGCACCGTTCCGTTCATCGACGCCCCGGCCGTAACCGCAGCACCCGCAAATGGCGCAGCAGTTCTCCACTGGACAAACGCCGATACGTCGAACAATGCGCAGAACAGCTTCTCGGAATACGCGGCTGTCGTCGATGCTACGTATCACTTCGAGGGGTATGATGTTTACCGATTTGACTCACCGAACGACACCGCCGGCACTCGAATCGCAACCTACGACGTGGCAAACGGCGTAACGACCGTACTTGACGGACTAGAGGGCGGCGAAATCCGTAATGCTGCGTACGGTTCTGACACAGGCGTCCGCGGTGAGCACGTTGTCGGGGATCTGGACAACCATCGCACCTACCACTTCGGAATACAGGCGTACGCCTACCAGGACGGGTATTATCCGAAGATCATTCGGAGCGCAATGACGCGAGTCAGCGTCGAACCGCGCGCGGATGCGACGGGAGCAACACCCGGAGAAGTGCTAGGCTCAGTTGGCATTGTGCCGAATCCGTACCTGCTCGCGTCGGAGTACGAGATCAGCGGAGGCAAAGAGGTACGGATCGTCAACATCCCCGATGGATCAACCG
>JAUIJQ010000037.1 GCA_030431165.1 Rhodothermia bacterium
CATCCGCACGACGTATGCCGCCAAATCCCGTTCCAAGCTCGTACGAATGCTCTACAGCAGTGAGGTCCGCGCACTGCGATGGGCAAGCGACCGAATCAGTGACCGCGGTGTTGTCGGTTTCGTCACCAACAATGCCTTCTTAGACAAGGGCCAGATGGACGGGCTTAGGGCGGTGCTGGCCGAAAGCTTCAGCTCGATCTACGTCTTCAATCTTCGCGGATACCAGCGGACATCCGGCGCAGTGTCGCGAGACGAGGGAGGCAAGATATTTGCGAGTGGGAGCCGCAACGGCATCGCCATCGGCTTCTGGGAAGAGGCCGCAAGCCGGCTCGAAGCGGGCGATTACACCGTTCACTTCAAGACCGACTTCTCGTACGCCTTCGGAGACTTCGACGGCGAGAATCCAGCCCGCCCGTACGATTACGGCATTCAGATCTTCCTGGAGTCTGATGCCGACGCATCATCTGGCGGCACGGTTGTCTCATCTTCGGCATCAGACGCGTGACCGTTGCCCCAGGCGGCACCCTCGCCGTTTCTTTTACGTGTGACGAGCTAACGCACGATATAGCGGTCGCCGAGTTGGCTGCGCTTGGCTGCTACGCGTTTGAGCGAGACGACAGTCGATCAACAGCCTACGCCGACGTTTCGGTTGACGCTGCAGATCAGATCAGGACGGCACTCGTCAGACTCCAACGGGACCACGCGATCGACGCACTCGATTTTCGCGTCATTGACCCCGTAAACTGGAATGCGCGCTGGGAGGCAAGTGTGTCGCCCATTTCGGTCCCACCTTTTCTTGTTCGGCCGTCGTGGGCCCCATCGGATACATCCGCAATCGAGATCGTCATTGATCCGAAGATGAGTTTTGGAACGGCGCACCACGAAAGCACACGTCTGATTCTCGGCCGTCTATCTTACCTCATGGATGGTGTGTCGTCGGTTCTCGACGCCGGCACGGGGACGGGAGTGCTCGCTATCGCCGCCGCACGCCTCGGCGCGAACAACGTGGTCGCTTTTGATATCGATCCGTGGTCCGTCATCAATGCTCGTGAGAATATCGAGGTAAACGACGTGCAGGACGTGGTCACCGTACTCGAGGGTGACCTGCAGATTGTATCAGGCTCGTTTGATCTGATCCTGGCGAACATCAACCGCAATGTGCTACTCGAGTCGCTTGCGTCGTTCCGACTCCACCTGGCGCACGATGGACACCTCGTGCTGGCCGGTTTGCTCTTGTCAGATCGCGGCACTATGATCGACGCGCTTGAAAGAGCGGGTTTTCAGGTTGCTGACGAATCAGTTGAAGGAGAATGGCTCTCGATCGTGGCGGCCCATCAGCAGTAGTTGACATCGGGACGAACACGGCTGTGCTCTACGTCCCGGCCGACCCGCGCCGCGGAAATCCGTCCATCGAAATCGAACGGTTTGTGCGCCTGGGTGAGGAGTTGTCAGCAACGGGCAAAATCGGATCCGCTGCACTTGTCCGGCTTCGGTCAGCACTCGACACGTTTCAGGTTGAACTCGCCGAACACCGGGTTTCAGCGCTGCGCGTGATCGGCACGAGCGCGTGCAGGGATGCTGAGAACGTTGACGACGTTGCAGCCGTCGTACGCAGCGCGCTGGGCGTTGATCTGGATGTGATTTCCGGACAGGAAGAAGCGGCACTGTCATTCCTTGCGGCGAAGTACGCACTCGGCACCAACCTGACGAAAGCAGCGGGGCGTCTCGCGGTCGTAGACATCGGTGGCGGATCTACAGAAGTTGTTTGCGGACCGTTCGCCCCGACGTCGGCGGGTCCTGACGAGTCAGTCAGCCTCGACGTTGGGTCCGTGCGCTGTACCGAACGGTTTGTATCCGACCCTGGCCGTCCCATTTCGGATGAGGTGCTTCGGGTCGTACAAAGTCACGTGCGTGCCTCACTGCGTGGGATTGATGCGGCACTCAAGCGGGCGGTGGGTGAGTCGCGGCAACTTGTCTTTGTTGACGGTATCGCGAGTGTACTGAAAGCGCTGTGTACCTCCGGGCCGGACCACCCCGCATCGGGCTTTGTTGTAACCCTGTCATCACTCGATGCGCTGAACAAGCGTGTATCCGCGCTCACAGAAGCCGAGTTGGTCCAGCTTGCGCCGAATCAACTTCGTGGGCGTGCCGACGTGTTTCCGGTGGCGATGGTGATACTGCTGGAAGTGATGCGATGGGCTGGTTCTGACGCGTGCGCGCTCGCAGAAACCTCGATCCGGCACGGCGCGATCTGCCAAATGGTTGGCCGGGCTTCGGACGCATAGCGGTGGAACATACGGCGCATGCCTGCCGTCCTAGCCGCGAATCTGCCGAGCCACGAATCTTCCGAGCCACCAAGCGTCCGAAACTGCCATGTCGCCCGTTGATGTACTCGATGCACTGCGCACCGTCGTTGAGCCCGAGTCCGGGTACGACATAGTTCGACTCAAGTTGATTCGCGACCTCGTCGTCGATGATGCGGGAGTCTCTTTCAGGGTTGTACTTCCCGATCCCACCGCGCCGTTCGCGTCCGTTGTCGAGGAGCGCGCAACGGCCGCCATCCAGGCGCGCGATGCTTCGGTTCGGGTACGCGTCTCAATGGACAACGAGATGATCGGGCTTGGCGACGACATCTCAGTACAGTCGGATGCTAACGCCAACAGCGTCCCCTCCATCCGCAACATCATTGCCGTTGCATCTGGTAAGGGTGGAGTTGGAAAGAGCACTATGGCTGTAAATCTGGCGTGCGCCCTCGCCGCAAAGGGATACGATGTAGGTCTGATGGACGCCGATATCTATGGCCCATCCATCCCCACGATGTTTGGTGTTCGGGACGCGCGCCCCCGCGTCAACGAAAACAGGAAGCTCGTGCCGATTGAGACGCACGGAATCAAGCTTCTTTCGATGGGCTTTCTCGTTGAGCCGGAAAAAGCGGTCATCTGGCGAGGCCCGATGGTGTCTAATGCGATTCGTCAGTTCTTCGGCGATACCAATTGGGGCGCATTGGATTACCTTGTTATGGATCTGCCTCCGGGGACAGGGGACATCCAGTTGACAATTGTTCAGACTATCGGCCTGACCGGCGCCGTTGTTGTATCCACGCCACAGGAAGTCGCGCTGGCAGATGCCCGCAAAGCCGTGGCGATGTTCCAGGAGGTCGATGTGCCGGTCCTCGGATTGATCGAGAACATGGCCTACTTCGTGCCGCCTGATCTTCCGGACCGACGATATCATATTTTCGGTGAGGGTGGCGCCGCAGAGCTCGCACGTTCACTCAAGCTGCCGCTGCTTGGGGAGATACCGATTGAGCAGCCGCTTCGGGAAGCGTGTGACAACGGAAGGCCGATCGTCATTTCCGAGCCTGAAAGTGCTGTCTCAAGGGTGTTTGATGCACTCGCCGCTGAAACAGCGCGGCAGGTTGATCTTCGAAATGCGGGTCTTGATCCCACCCAGCGCATCGAGATCCTCTATCGATGAGAAGTCAGCGCTGGCGATCGGTGACCAGACAGCATCGGCGAACAACGTACCTGCCTGCGTAGTACAACACGGTATGCAAAAGGACCCGTCGAAAGATCCGTCACTTCTCGCATCGATCGAGGAGGCGCTCGACTCCATTCGGCCGTATCTCATGGCCGATGGCGGCTCCGTCCGCCTGAAGAGCGTTACGCGCGACATGGTCGTCGAACTCGAGCTTCTTGGTGCGTGCGGTACCTGTCCGATGAGCACGATGACGCTACGGGCAGGGATCGAGCAGACGATCAAGCGGGCTGTGCCTGCGGTGTCTCGGGTTGAGGCGGTCGCGACGACTGGTGTTGCGTAAGCGCAGCGCGACGCACCCCCCTCAGTGCACTTGCGACGAACACGGCGTCGGCGTGTGCCAGCGCTTCCAGTGTTATGGGCTCTTCGCGCACGACGTGGCGTGCGAGCAACTCCTCGCGTAGAACGCCGCCCAGCAACCCCGACTCACGCGGTGGCGTCACGAGGGATTCCCCGAACTTGACGAGGATGTTTGCCCGACTGGTCTCGGTCACGTATCCGTCTTCGTTGAACAAGACCACGGCGTCCACCGCGTCGTCCGCCACGCCCCGCCCATGTAACGCTGAGGCCGTCGCAAGCGCACGGTCGTAAACGGATCGCCGCGTGGTCTTGTGGTACAGGAATTGGTCCGACGAGCTGACCGGCGCATCCGCGACCACGAGCTTGACGACGTCACCCGTTGCAGGCTTCATCGGCGTCACCTGCAGGGTCACTGATCCGTCGACCCGCAACTCCAGCCTGACACGCGAAGTCTCGCGCACCGTCAACAGGGCAAGGCGGCGCGTGATCGCCGCAACGTCCAACGCAAATCCAAAGTGCAGAGCACTCGCCTGCAGGCGCCGGAGGTGACGCTCCATCAGGAGAACGCCCAGGCCGGGCTCGGCACGCATTGTCTCGATCAGTCCAAACGTTCTCGCCGGCTCGAACAGCACGGCCGCCTTCGTACGGCACTCCATATACTCGGCTTCGGCATCCGAGTCCCAGACAATTCCGCCCCCAACGAAGTAGGTCGCTTCGCCGGCGGCCCGGTCAATCTGAACCGTGCGTATCGCCACGTTGAACTGACAATCGCCTCCAGGAGCAATGTATCCGATTGTACCGGTGTACAGCCCGCGCGGTCGCTGCTCCAACGCAGCGATGAGATGCATCGTGCTCACCTTCGGTGCGCCCGTGATAGAAGCACACGGAAACAACGCGGCCATGATGTCGCTGAAGCCGGTCGTCGTGCTACACGTAACCGTAGATGTCATCTGGAGGACGGTTCGATATGTCTCCACATCAAACAGACGGGGCACCGTCACCGAATCAAGCTCCGCTATTCGACCGAGATCGTTGCGGATCATGTCCACTATCATGAGGTTCTCGGCCCGATCTTTTTGTGACTCGCCGAGCGCCGACGCGTTCACCATGTCCTCTTCCGCCCAGCGACCACGTGGCCTCGTGCCTTTCATGGGGCGAGCTGTCAGGACGTTTCCCCGGCGTCGAAAGAACAATTCGGGCGACACCGATACAGCGGCAAATTCATCAACCTCCACAAGTGCCGCGTACCCGCCCGGCTGCGCCTCCAGCAGGTTCGAAAACAACGCGGCCGGATCACCCTCAAAGTCGGCGCGCAGGGGAAACGTGTAGTTCACCTGGTAGGTGTCTCCCGCACGGATGTGGTCCTTGATGCGGTGGATGTTCTGCAGATACGTCGCCTTCTCCACAAGGGGCTGCCACGCTGACACGCGGCATTCACCGCCGGCAATCTGTGGCGCCGGCTGCACCACCGGCCGCTCGTACAGGCCGAACCAGACAAGCGGAACACGTGTCTGAGGAAGCACTGACATCACCCGGTCGATGCCCGCGGAGGCGTCGTAGGTGACGAAGCCGGCCGCCCAATACCCTTCAGCCGTAGCCCGCTCAACGCGCTGCAACGCCGGACGCACCTCCTCGGGCGTTCGTGCAACGATTCGCTCTGCTGGACTCTGGAATCGCAGCCAACGATCCGTATCCGGGTCGTGGATGAGTATTCGGCTTCTCAAGGTCTTTTGCTGCTTGTTGCCGATCTTGGCGCTCGCCAAGGTACGCATGACCCATCAGCATTAGCAGAGATGCCGACTATCGCCACGTGGAACGTCAACTCCATAAAAGCCCGACACGACAGGTTCATAAGCTGGCTGTCTGACACCGAGGCCGACATCGTCTGCCTGCAGGAGCTGAAGGTTACCGAGGAGGCATTCCCAAACGATGCGATCAGTGAGGTGGGGTTCCACAGCGCCGTGTACGGCCAGAAGACGTGGAACGGAGTAGCCATTCTGAGCCGCGAACCCATCACTGATGTTGTGCGCGGCATGGACGACGACGTGGATGATCCCCAGGCTCGTGTCATTTCGGCCCGAACCTATGGCATCAACGTCGTTGGCGTGTATGTGCCAAACGGAAAGTCTGTCGGATCTGACAAGTGGTCCTACAAAATGCACTGGCTCGAGCGGCTTCGATCAATGCTCTTGAATCGCTTCGCTCCGTCTGATCCGGTGGCCCTCCTTGGGGACTTCAATATCGCACCAACTGATGACGACGCCGCGAATCCTGCGAAATGGTCTGAGTCAGTTCTCTGTGACCCCGAAGGGCGCGCCCGACTCGAGGCCATTGTTGATTTCGGATTTCTGGACCTGGTCAGAGTGCACAACGACGGACCCGGTCCCTATACTTGGTGGGACTACCGACGACTCGCTTTTCCGAAAGGCGACGGACTACGCATTGACCACATATTTGCGACGACCCCGCTGGCTAATCGATCCATACGTGCCTGGGTTGATCGCGACGAACGAAAGGGCAGCAAGCCGTCTGACCATGCACCCGTCCTGGCGGAGTTCTCGCCGGCGGACTAGTTCGTCTCGTTCAGCGCCCGAATCGCCAGGTAGGCCATAAATCCGGCACCGGTTTCCAGCGCTGGCTCGTCGAGCGTGAACGTCGGCGTGTGAACGGCTGAGGCAATGCCGAGCGCTTTGTTTCCAACGCCGAGCATGTAGAATGCGCCGGGGACTTGTTCAAGGTAGTACGCAAAGTCCTCGGCGGCGTACCACCGATCAATGTCCACCGTACGTTCGGGACCGACGTACTCCGTTGAGGCCTGTCGCACAAGCGCTGTGGCTCCGGCGTCGTTGACCAACGCGGGATATCCGACCTTGATCTCGATTGAGATGGTCGCACCCATGGCCGCGGCAATGTTCGAAACCGTGCGACGGATTGCTTCATGTGCATCCCGACGAAAGGCCGCTGACATCGCGCGCAACGTACCCTCCATACGTACTTCGGGGGGGATGACGTTGGTGGCACCGTCAGCGACGACGCGACCAATCGATAAGACGCCCGGGTCACCAGGGGGACGCACGCGCGAAACAACCGACTGAAGCGCGACGACGATATGAGCGGCCGCAAGCACGGGGTCAGCGTTCTGCAGGTGTGGCTCGGCTGCGTGCCCCCCATCCGCGTGAACAGTGATGTAGATTTCGTCGGCTGACGCCATGAATGCTCCGGCGCGAACACCGATAGTGCCGGATTCCATTCCGGGGCGCACGTGTTGGCCAAATATCGCGACGGGTGGCCCCGCGTCGTTGTTGTCCAGCGCGCCCTCGGCAATCATTGCCGGTGCTCCACCCGGCAGCTTTTCTTCGCTTGGTTGGAACAGCAGCCGAACGGTGCCCGCAAAGGCAGAGCGCATGCCGGCGAGGATGCGTGCTGCGCCGAGAAGGGACGCTGTATGTCCGTCGTGCCCACACGCGTGCATGCAGCCATCAATCTGCGAACGAAAGTCGAACGTATTCTCCTCGTGTATCGGGAGGGCGTCGATGTCGGCACGGAGAATGACCAAGGGTCCGGGTTTGGCGCCGTCGATTTCTGCGATGACGCCTGTCTTGGCCACACCGGTACGAATACGATCAACACCGATGGCGTTCAGTTCGGATTTGACTCGCGCGGCCGTGTTCACCTCGCAGAACGCGAGCTCCGGATGCTGATGTAGCGATCGCCTGACACCCACGACCCATTCCTGGCCGGCGGCGGCCGCGTCGCGAATGTTTTCGACGACGCCCGGGGAGGTAACCAGATCAACCAAGGGTCTTCCTCTTGTTCAGGTAGGAGAGCAGGGCTGCGTCAAACGAGCCGCCCGTGTCGACCTCGACGAAGTCGATGTTGTACTCACGACAGCGTACGCGAAACCGTTCCGAGAAGGCGCGAACCGCCTCTTTGTAGTTTTCGCGGAGCTGTGCGGGGTGCAGCGTTACCTCCTGGCCGGTCTCCATGTCGCGGAATACACTCGGGACATCAGGGAACTCAAACTCGCGCTCAGTCGCGGAATCCAGGAGATGGAACACAAGCACCTCGTGACCGCGATACCGCAGATGTCGAAGGGACTTCAGCAAGTCGTCGTGACGATTGACATTTTCGAACAGGTCAGTGAGAATCATGACGAGCGATCGTCGCGAAATTCTGTCGGCGACCGAGTCGAGCGCTGTTGCCGCTCCTGTTTGCCTTGGCTGCTCTGGATCCTGGCTCAGGTTCTCAAGCTTGATGAGCAACTGACGCAGAAAGCTGTTCGTCGACTTCGGCGGCATGACCGTGTGAACCGTGTCATCGAACGCAATGAGCCCGGTAGCATCACGCTGCTTGACCATCAGGTAATGCAGCGCCCCGGCGAGGTAGGCCGCATACTCGAACTTGGACAGCGAGGCGTTGCCCCGGTATCGCATGGACTGCGACGTGTCAAGGACCACGTAGCTCCGAAGGTTTGTCTCTTCTTCGTACTGCTTGACGTAGTACCGGTCCGTTTTTGCGAATGCCTTCCAGTCGACATGCCGCAGCTCGTCGCCCGGGTTGTACGGGCGATGCTCGGCAAACTCCACAGAGAACCCGTGATACGGACTCTTGTGCAGGCCGGTGATGAAGCCTTCGACGATCATGCGGGCCCGCATCTCCATATTGTCGAGCCTTGAGGCGACAACAGGGTCCAGATAACGCAGTGAGGCCGGGTGCTGAGACATGCTTGAAGGATTAGCGGTGAACACGGATTTCCGATATGCTCCGCGTCGGGTACAGTTCCATCCGAACAAATCTCGTATTTTCGTCCGTCGAAACCGAACGGCTCCAGGCCGGATTATCCGAACCCCACTAAACCGTACGATTGGAAGCGAACGACGTTGTCAAAGCGCGGCTGATGGATGAGCGCGATCTCGGCCTGACGCTTGATCGGATGGCGCGGCAGATCGTGGAGCTTCTCGATCCCGACGAGGGGGATTCGGCATTTGCACTGGTGGGTATGCAGACGCGCGGCGTGTACCTGGCCAAACGCCTGCAGGAGCGGATCAAGCGGTTTGAGTCTATCGACATGCCGCTCGGTGTGCTGGATTCGACGATGTACCGCGATGATTTCCGGATGGGCCGCAGGCAGCCGGTGGTGCGCAAAACGGAGATCCCCTTCGACGTTACCGGCAAGCACCTCTTTCTTGTTGACGACGTGTTGTACACCGGCCGCACCGTCAGGGCTGGTCTTGATGCCCTGATGGACATGGGCCGGCCTGCGTCTGTCCAATGCCTCGTGCTCGTTGATCGCGGGCACCATGAGCTTCCGATTACGGCCGACATCGTCGGGCGGATCGTCCCAACGATGCCCGGGGAAGAAGTGCGGGTGCGGCTTGCCGAAATTGACGACCGCGAGGGTGTGTGGCTCGTGAACCATTTGTCCGGAGAAACCGGCACGTCATGATCGAACAGGGAGAAGGCCTCCGGCACAGACACCTCCTCGGACTCGCAACCTACGAGGCTGACGAGCTCGAATTGATTCTTCGTACGGCGCGGCAGTTCAGGGAAGTGCTGTACCGCCGAATTCGGCGGGTGCCGACGCTGCGCGGCATCACCATCGTCAACCTGTTCTTTGAACCATCGACGCGAACCCGCATCTCGTTCGAGCTTGCCGAGAAGCGGCTGTCTGCTGACACGATCAACTTCTCGAAGAGCGGTTCTTCGGTCTCGAAGGGGGAGACCCTGAAAGACACTGCCCAGAACATCGAGGCCATGAAGGTTGACATGGCTGTCATCCGACATCAGTCTCCCGGGGCGGCCCACTTCCTGACGCAGTGCGTTGACGCGGTTGTCGTCAATGCGGGCGATGGCGCCCACGAACATCCCACGCAGGCACTGCTGGATCTGCTCACCGTCTCTGACAACTTTGACTCGTTTGACGGACTAAACGTGTCCATTGTCGGCGACATCACGCACAGTCGTGTTGCTCGCTCCAACGTGCACGCGCTACGGACGCTTGGGGCGAACGTCACCCTCTGCGGTCCGCGTACGATGATGCCGCGTGAAGTTGAGTCGCTTGGTGTTCGTGTAACGCATCGACTTGACGAAGCGCTTGAAGGGTGTGATGTCGCGATGGCACTGCGAATTCAGTTGGAGCGGCAGGGTGCATCGCTTTTCCCAACGCTGCGCGAATACCACAATACGTTTGGAATCCAGATGGATCACCTGGAACGGCACCCGGATCTGCTGATCATGCATCCGGGACCGGTGAACCGCGGCGTGGAACTCGCAAGTGAAGTTGTCGACCACGAACGTGCGGTCATTCTTGACCAGGTCACAAACGGCGTCGCCGTCAGGATGGCCGTCTTGTATCTCCTGTCGGGTTCGGTCGAAAACCGTACCGGCGAAGATGGTGAGTGAGTGGCAGCCACCACGCCTTCACCTGCCGCCGTACGAATTCAAACACCGAAACGCGGCCGGGCGGCATGAGGTGTTAGACCCGCATCGCCAACGGTGGGTCGTGCTGACACCGGAGGAGTGGGTTCGCCTTCATGTGGTGCAGTTTCTTGTCAACGAGCGGGGTGTGCCGCCGGGACTGCTTGCCGTTGAATCAGCACTTCGATACGAGGGGCTCCTGCGTCGCGCAGACATCGTTGTTTTTGATCGAACGGGGCAGCCGGTGCTTGTTGTCGAATGCAAGGCCCCGACTGTCAGCCTCGACCAATCGGTGCTGGATCAGGTTGCCCGATATAACTACGAACTGGGCGCGCGGCACGTACTCGTCACCAACGGGCGCGATCATTTTGTGATACGCTACGACGGGGAGTCGCACCGCTTCCTGGATGATTTGCCGGCGTATTCAGCGCTACTTTGAACTGATACCATGCCTCGTTCAAGTGCCGCCGGGGGCCGTCGATAACACCACTGGTCCCCGTAAACACGCCAGACTTGCTTGATGCTGATGACATCGTCGCTCTTTGAGAAGGAACTTGCCGTCGCTGTAGACGCCGTCAGAAGGGCTTCGTCTCTTTGTGCCCGTGTCCAGGCCGAAATCGCCGGGTCGGTGCTCGAGAAGAAAGACCGCAGCCCTGTCACTGTCGCCGATTTTGGCAGTCAGGCGGTGGTTTGCCGGGCCCTACGCGACGCGTTTCCGGATGACGCGGTTGTTGCCGAAGAAGCGTCGGCTGCGTTGAAGGAGCCAGATGCCCGGCCCCTGCTCGATCGCGTCGTGTCAGTTGTGTCCGACGTTCACCCGGGTGTCACGGCGCAGCAGGTTTGTGAGTGGATTGATATTGGCGGCGGCGAAGTCGGCGCGTCGCGCCACTGGACACTTGATCCGATTGACGGCACCAAAGGTTTTTTGCGCGGCGAACAGTATGCGGTTGCCCTCGCACTGATTGTCGACGGCGAAGTGGTGGTTGGCGTTCTCGGGTGCCCCAACCTGTCCGTTCACGAAGGCGCGACGGAGCAGGGCGTCATGCTTGCCGCTATCAAGGGGCTTGGCGTTCAAGCGATGCCGCTGAGCGCCAGTGAGGGGCCAACCCCGGTCAAATCCAGTGCGCAGGCGCTGCCTGAGTATGCGCGGTTCTGCGAATCGGTGGAGTCAGGCCACACGGACCATTCCGAAGCCGCGCAGGTCGCACGCGTGCTCGGCATCTCGGGCTCCTCCGTGCGTCTCGACTCGCAGGCCAAGTACGCCGTTGTTGCGCGTGGGGAAGCTGATATCTATATGCGACTGCCAACGCGGCCCGGCTACGTTGAGAAGATCTGGGACCACGCTGCGGGAAGCCTGGTGGTGACCGAGGCGGGCGGACGCGTGACTGACATTCACGGCGCCGACCTGGACTTCTCCAAGGGGCGCGGGCTGGTCGCAAACGCGGGCGTCATCGCTACCAACGGGCCCCTGCACGACGCGGTGCTCGCGGCGCTTGCAGAGGTTGGCGTCGGTCGCTAGGCTCAACCGAAGGCACGTACCAGCCGATCGCAGGCATCTTCGAGCACAGGCATCTCCTTCGCAAAACAGAAGCGAAGCAGGTGGCTTCCCGAACGCGGGTCCTCGAAAAACGAAGCGCCCCGTACGGTACCAACGCCAGCCCTGTCGACAAGCGTCATCGCCGCTTGTGAGTCGTCGGAAAATCCGGCCTCGTGCATTCTCGGTTTGAATGAGGCGAGCACGTAGTACGCCCCTTCGGGCCACGACACCTCAAAGCCGATCTGCTCCAGCGTTGAGCACATGAGTGTGCGCTTTGCGTCATAGGCGGATGCCAGGTCTTCAAAGTAGCCTGGGTCCATGTCAAACGCGGCGGCAACGCCGTGTTGAAGTGGGGTGGGGGCGCAAATGTACAGGAGATCATTGATCAAGCCGACGTGCTCCATGGTTGCCCGCGGCCCCGACGCGTATCCGAGCCGCCAGCCGGTCATATTGTAGGTCTTTGAGAAGCCCGATAGCGTGATTGTGCGGTCAAACGCACCGGGGATTGATGCGAGCGAGACATGTTTGCGCCCGTCGTACAACATGTACTCATAGATCTCGTCGGTGATGATGGTAAGGTCGTGCTCTTCCGCGATCAGCAGCAGACGTTGCATCTCTTCGGTTGTCCACACCTTGCCGGATGGGTTGGACGGGGTGGTCAGGACGATGGCACGCGTCGACTTCGTAATCGTCTTGCGCAGCGCGTCGGCGTCGAACTGCCACCCGGGCTGCGTCAGTGGGACGCACTGGGGGGAGAATCCGAAGAGCTGAAGGATGTCCCGATGGT